>JALOBU010000008.1 GCA_023228145.1 Bacteroidales bacterium
TTACAAAAGACCTCACAAGTCTTTGGGATATAAAACACCGATGATGGTATTAAATGAAAAAAATGTATTTTTGAAACTCTAAGATTGAATGGCCCGAAAAAAAGGGAAGCTTACAATACTTCAAAAGAATACGTAAGACATCACTATATTTCCTATGAAGGTAAATTTGAATTATACCAGTTATTTATAGAAAAGTGTCTAATAATTAGCAATCATAACAAATCTTTTATTTCTCTTATCACACCTCAAACATGGCTTTCAATAATACAAGCTACAAAACTAAGAAAATTGGTTTTAAGTAACTTTGAACTTAGTGTTATTGTTTTCCTTGGCAAAAATGTTTTTGAGGATGCTTCAGTTGACACTATAATATTTTCAATTAGTGTTGGAAAAAGTAATAATGAAATTAAGTATTTGCATGAAACTCATTTATTGAATGATAATGCAGATATTGATTTTATAGGTTATTCTTCGATTGATAAAAACTCTTATGTTATACCATTATATATTAATAGTGTTTCTGTTCATATAACAAGTAAAATAAACACAAATTCAATTACTCTTGATCAAATTGGAATTTGGAGTGATGGTATAAAAATAGTTGGTGATGCAAAAGATTTTGCTTTTCAATGTTCCAGATTTGATAATACATTTTATCCTATGTTAATCGGAAAGGACATTGAAAAATACATCTATAATTGGGGCGGTATCTATTGTTGCAGAAATAAAGAAGAGATAGAAAGGCATAATGCTTCAGATATTCGCTTAAGAGATGAATCAATGTTTCAACGTAATAAAATTCTTGTAAGAAAAACAGGCAATGAAATAGTTGCTACTATTGATAAAAACAAAATATACTATGAACAAAGTTTATTTAGTTTTGGTGTAAATGATGAAACAAAATTTTCACTTGAGTTTATTTTAGCTATTCTAAATTCCAGTACTGCTGATTTTTTATTAAAGTCAAATTCATTTTCAAAAAAAGAAACCTTTCCTCAGATAAGAATACACTGGCTTAAAGAGTTTCCATTAAAAAATATCACAATCATAGAACAAGCACCCTTTATTGAAAAAGCAGACATCATGCTTTCATTAAATAAAGAACTGCAAGAATTAAAAATAAGATTCACCAAGTTGTTATCCTCAAAATACACCGACCTTAACATAACCAACAAACTTGCCGATTGGACAGAACTTGATTTCAAAGCTTTCATCAAAGAACTTGAAAAACAAAAAATAAAACTATCCTTACCAGAACAAGCCGAATGGCTTGATTACTTTGAAAAAGAAAAAGCCAAAGCACAGGAAATAAAAGCCGTTATTGATAAAACCGATAAAGAGATTGATAGCATGGTATATCAGCTTTATGGGCTGACTGATGAGGAGATAAGGATAGTTGAGGAAATGTAAATTTAATATTTACATTTTGGCTTTTGCTTGTTCTAATAATGAAAGTAATTCGGCAAAACTATCTTTCCCAAAGGAAACGTATCTTGGATTTACGAGGAGCTTGCTATAATCTTCATCAATATTATTGGGAAATGAAATTTGTCCTAAACCATAAGCTATTATTTTATGGCGGTTAAAATAGAATTTTGGATTTATTCCTAAAGAAATAACGGACATGTGCTGCTGCATGGCGGGGCATCTTTGATGTCACGCCCGCCTGAACGACGCAGTCGGGCAGGCCCAAATGCCCGGCAGGACAGTTTTCCCGCTTGAAGCAGCACAAAGTTACCGGCAGTATATATTCTATTTCTTTAAAATTCTTTTTGTCAAAATTGAATAATTATCAAACATATGAATGATATAAACTCCCTCTGACAAGTCAGTAATATTTATATTGTTTATGTCATGTTGCAACAACCCTTTTAATATTAATTGGCCTTGAATGTTGTAAATAGAAAACAATTTATCATTTGATTTATTTTCAATATACAAATGGTTTGTTGCAGGATTTGGATAAA
The DNA here is from genome assembly GCA_023228145.1 of Bacteroidales bacterium. Classification (NCBI taxonomy): domain Bacteria; kingdom Pseudomonadati; phylum Bacteroidota; class Bacteroidia; order Bacteroidales; species Bacteroidales bacterium. The sequence goes on from JALOBU010000008.1 coordinate 1,968, forward strand.
CAAGGATACTATTTTCATCTGATATTTCTTTTTCAATACCACTTTGAGTAAGAGAACGCCTCCAGATACCCACACTGTCATATTGGGGTTGGTTATAATGAGGTTCAATGGGTTGAGTGCCGCATAATACATCATTATTTACCACGATAAAGGTTCTAGTCCATGATTGTATTTTTACTCCTTGATTGTATGGATACCAATTACTACCATTATCATTTGAACGATATATTGTCGTTGTAGAATCAGGAGAACCATTATCCGTAACAACAAAAATATCATTTCCAAACCAATAAACCTGTTCTACTTCCATTGATGTAAAATAACTTATATTATTCCATGATTGGCCATAATTATTTGATTGAAGTAACGAGCCTGATGTGCTCCAAATTGCACATAAAAGATTATGATTTTGCGTTGCAAAATTAAAGACATAACTATCATTTGGTATAAATCCAGTGTCTATTTGCTGCCATGTGTTTGCTGTGTCGACTGAGTACCAAATACCACCATCGCTAAATCCAACAAAAAGCATACTGTCTAATGCTGTAATTGCTACCAGATGACCTGTCTCAAGTAGACCATTATTTTTTGGAATCCAAGTCAAACCATGGTCATATGAAGCACGAACACTTGAGCCCACGGAAGTAAAGATTATGTCAGAAAAAACTAATAATTCATAGCAGTATGTCGAAGGCATCGCATTAATATAAATCCAATTATCTCCATTATCAGTAGATTTGTATAAACTGTCACCGCCGATTAAATAAAGGTCGGGACCTTCGTACTGAATGTTAGCTACGTTTAGTTTATGCAATCCATTATTTTTTTGTATCCACGAATGACCATCATCATCGGAGACATAAATACCTTTTGAAGTTGCTGCTAAAACTCTTGAGTTTACTTTTAGGAAATATTTCACTGAAATTGCATCAGGTAATCCAGTATCAGAAGGAATCCATTGTGGAAATGCTTTAATTGAAATAAAAATTAATAACTGTGCAATTGCAATGGTGAAAAAATGTGTTCTCATAATTTGATTTATTTTATGTTAGACTTTTATTTTGTATTGATCTTATATTGCCGGTAACGATTGTGTTGCTGTATGTCCCTTTACAAACGCTTACAAACGACAATAAACAATATTTTTCAACAAATATATTTAATTTTTTGCAAAAAAACAATAAATAGCATAAATGATGTTTTCAATAATTATCGAACAACATTAATGATTTTGGAATACAGTGGTTTCCAAGTAAAACCACCACCGAGAACTGTTTTTGCGGTAATCATTTATTCATTTCCTGTAGGCTTCGTTGATAGAATTGATGAATTAAAGGGATTGCCTGAATTTAAAGAACCACCAAAGCCTTTTGAGATTGAATAATATTTATCATAATTAACTTGAAGCCTTTCATAATATCAAAAAAACGTCCGATTATTTGATTGCAAAATTACAGTGGAGGTTATACCAAATTGGAAATATTAAATAGTCCGATAGGACGTATTGATATTTCTAATTTGCCTGCCTGTCTGCGACAGTCAGACAGGGTTATACCGATAGTTAAAATAAATAGTACAAACGAGTGAAGCGAAGTTTGGACTATATTATTTTTTAAATCGGTATTATGGCTTTTATACTACTATTTTAACAGGCTTGTATTGTTTGGGGGAGTATTATTTACATTTTTGTTGTACTCAATGTATAACCACCAAGTGTTACGAAAAATTGCTCCACATCTTAATGAACCTCTGCATACGAGACCCTTACGTATCCGCCAACTGGCGGATGTGAGAGCCTCTCCCCGTCAGTGGTGGTTGATGAGCTTATCGAATCATACTGGCGGGGCGGGCTACTCGATTATGCGTTCGTGCTTCATTCTTTACGAAGATGTTTTGTTCAATACTTGTTAGTTATAACTAAAGAACTATTCCAGGCTGTAGCACCAATTTGAAAAACACTGAAAGTAAAATTAAAATTGAAATATAGTAAACGCTTATTTTCTCGTTGCCCGTGCTCTTAGATGCCATTACATCCGTAATTCTCTCACCATTTTGCCATGGACCAATAAAAACAAAACCACTCATTAAAGGATAAATAATACTGATGATTGCAATTATAGGAAGATAAAGTACTGTCATAATTAGTGAACCGAAAATCCATGGCAGAATAATTATGTAAAACAGGTATTTTTTTCTAGAACTTCCAACCTGCAACCATTCTTGGTGTGTCGCAAATCCCAGAAAAGGCCTGCTCATCATCAATGTAATTTTTACCAGCAGAACTGCCGCAATCAGTGCAAGTATTATTTGCAAATAAAGCGGTGCCCCGAGTATGTGATATACCTTGCCGATATCACCAACCTTGAATAATGGGCCGGTCAATAAATAGCCAAGAAAATTATTAAAGCCAAGAATGGCAACCCATGCTATTAACAACTGTGTCAAATCATATTTTTTCATTCTAAAAAAGATACCCGCTGCAATTATGCCCTGCATCAAACTAAAAAGTGGACCTGAAAGAGCAATTGCAATATTTTGAGAGTTGGTAATGGTTTCGCTATTAAGGTGCTCAACATAATTGTGATGCAAGACTGGATGGCTGTCAAATAAAACTCCAAATAGTGCATGAAAGGATTCATGTAAAATAGTCGTAACAAGGAAAGCAGTTACATAAAGTACAGTTGAATTTACCGTTATCCTGAACATTTGTCTTTTATGTTTTAGTTGTTAAAGTTAACTTCTTTTACTCAGTTTGAAGTTCCGATGTCGCGAGGCATGACGCATAACGTTTTGCTGCTTGGCAGCAGCTATTTTAATATAATTACAGTTCCACACGTATCAGGTATTGGTATAAATGATATATTATTTTCTTTACAAAATTTCAAAACGGCTTGCTTGGCTCCTTTATATAAATTATTATTATAATCATGAACAAAAATGTACCCCCCTTTTTCCAATAATGGATAAAAAAAATTCAAGCCTTCGTATATTGGTTTAAACAAATCTGCATCAATGCTCACAAAACAAAAAGAATCAGAAATTCCGAAAGCCGTTTCCGGGAAAAATCCTTTTTTAATTATGCAATTATCAGGATATGGCATTTTTTTCATTACTGCATCTACACTTGTGTCTGAGAAATCCTGATTGCCATATGAAAATTCATTTTCCTGATCAATTCGAATATCTTTGGTATCAAATCCTTTAAAAGTATCAAACAAATAGATTTTTCTGTCAGAAAACAAATAATTTATTTGCCTTGAAAAATCTCCTTTATATACACCAAGCTCTGCAGTGTTTCCTTTCACGTTATTAGCTATAATTTCTTCATAACAAAGCTCTAACATAAAGTATCTAACATAATCAAGAGAATTTGGCAACGTTTTTAGTTTATCTCTTAAAACAAGAGATCTCATCAGATAAAAGCGTTTTCTAGATAAAATAGAGTCAACAATACCAAGGATTGATCTTTTAAAATTCATGATTTCTACCAAATAATATATAAGTAAAATCTTATTTATTGCATAATTGTATGATCTTGAATAGTTGCCGCATAACGCTAACGGCTGGTATTTTGGCGGCGATTTTTAAACCGTTTCCTGTTCCACCAGCCCAAAGTTAATTATAAGAACGTTCTTGTCCAAATGTCCCGCCCCGCCGACCTGTCCCGCACACGAAGTGTCGGGATGCCTGCCCGTCCGGTCAGGCGGGCTTGCCGACACAAAGTTAGCAACTGGCATTATTTGATTCTTTTCCCGATATAAAACACATACCCATAATATTTATGGTATTTCCGATATAACTCTGCCTCATAACGCTGATAGCCTATAAATTCTTCTGCGGATTTATTACCTTTATATTTTTTCAGAAAAGATTCCTGCATTTGTGGTTGCTGAGCATAATAGTCCGTCCAGATAGTATTGGGCACGACAAAAGTAGCAACCGGAAGATAACCTTCTTTTTGCATTTGAGCAACCTTGTTAGATATTGTGTCAATCTCGGGATAGGCTTTTTGCCAAAAATCCTGAATTTCGGCGGGCCGTTCTTCGCTAAACCAAGTATTTTCTGTAATTGCAATATATCCGCCCTTTTTCAGAAATTTCCGCCATTCCTTCAGCCCTTGTTCAAATCCAATGTTATAAATTGCACCTTCCGACCAAATCAAGTCCAATTCATCTTCCTGAAACGGTAGTTTTTCCATATTCCCGATAATACCTTTAACTCTATCCTGAAGATTTTTGGTTTGGGCATTTTGGTTGAATTTATTTATAAAATCGGGGCAAGCATCAACACCGGTAATTTCGCCCGCTGTGTTTTTCGCCAGTACCATTGTTTGGCCACCTGTTCCGCAGCCAATATCGGCAATTTTGGATTTTTCAGTAAGACCGTCTATAAAACTCAATGCTTTGAGCGTTATTTCGGGACTTCCTGGACCTTGCCGTTCTGTGTTCAAAAAATAATCATATATAACATTCAAGTCGAATTCGTGTATCGTTTGTTTTGCATTGCTCATAAACTGTCTTGTTTAAATTTTATTATCTGTCAATTCAATATGCTGTCACATGCTTGCCGCTAACGAACAGATATGGCAAGTCGGCGGCGATTTTTAAACGTTTCCTGTTCCACCAGCCCAAAGTTTATTAAAAGAACGTTCTTGTCCAAATGTCCCGCCCCACCGACCTGTCCCGCACACGAAGTGTCTGGATGCCTGCCCGTCCTGTCAGGCGGACTTGCCGACACAAAGTTATAATGCGTTAATCTTATAGTTTTTCAATTTTTTCAATAAATTCTTTGTCCCAATATTTCTTGTCTGTGTATTTTTTATAAAGCTTCAAATACTTTTTCGCAAGGTCATTTTGTCCATGAAGGTAATAAATTAAACTGAGATTGTGATAGGCGTCGCCTCTTTTCTTATTTGTCGAAACGCACTTTTTAAAAGTAGAAATAGTCAAGTCACGAAGCTCAGATTCCTCATACATTTCAGATTTTACATAATATGTCATGCCCAAGTCATAATAATATTCGTCAAGTCCGCTCGAAATTGTAGATGTGTCAATGGCTAATAAACATTTAAGTGTCAGGTTTACCGAGTCAAGATTTGTGTCATAACATTTGAAGTGTATGGTTTGTTTCTTTATGTCTGAATAGTTGATTTTATTCTGTGTCCATGCGAACGAACCTATCAATGCGAACAAAACGGTCAATGTTAATCTAATTTGTCCTGACATATTTTTTGTTTTTTTAATGCATTATAACGAACCGGTGCTGCTGCATGGCGGGGCGTCAAACGGGTGTGTCTGAAGGACACTGCACGTTCTGATGTCCCGTCAAATGCCACACCGCCCGAAATAGAGTTATTAGAACTTCCTGAAATTGAAAACTCCTGACTTTGAACCGTATGTATTGATGTAGCCCCAACGATGATGAACACAAATACTAATTTAGTAAAATTTTTCATCATAATTTTGTCAGAGTTTATCGTGCTGACTCCGCACTTTTTAAATTTTTAATTATTTAGCAAAGTAATTCTTTCTTCCGTTTCCTTTGGTTGCATATAACGTTCCGGGGCTTTGCAGCGGGCGGAACTTGAATATTCCTGCCGTGTCAACCCTTCCATAAAATTAGTTAATTTTCCATGCGTTTCAAGTTTTTCCCGCATTCCGCCTGGTGCAAAGCCCCTGTTAGCGTTTCGTTGGATTTCCTTCATCATTTATTTTATCACAATCAATTTTTTGCAGACGCTCTTTTGCCCTGTCGTCTGTAACTGGCAGTAATACATACCCGAGGCAATGTCTTCTGTCGAGATGAGCAGCGTTGTAAATGTTCTGTCTATCGTAAAACGCTTTATCTCGTTACCTTGTAAATTGTAAAAAACTATTACACCATTATTTACACCCAGCGGTAAAGCATATTTTATTGTAACTTCGTTAGTCGTTGGGTTAGGAAATAAACCTATGCCAGTCTCATTTTCCATTTCTGAAATGCCATTTAAGTAATGGCAAGGATTTACGTATTCGTTTATAATATATGATGTGTCTTTTGTATTTTTATTACTTATTGTAAAATTTACAGACCCAATATAGGTGGTATCTTGAGGCATCGCAGAATAAAATTGATAAATTTCTGCAACATAGTTTGCATTAGTCAGTCCTGCAATCGTTACTTTAAAATCCAACAGACAGCTGCATGTCGCTAAGTCATACATTGTATCTGTTTCATAAAGTTTTATTTGATTGTTGTCGATATAATAATGCCAAATATTCATTTCTGCTACACAATTTCGAAATGCATTACTGTCTAATATAGTTACGGTATCATGTTTAACTGTGGCGAAAAGCATATCATATTGCTGTGAAAAAGCAGAAATACTCACAAACATGAAAAGTGCAATAAATATTTTTTTCATTTCTTTAGTTTTTATTATTTACTGGTAATTATATATGTCTTTTTTTCAATGAACGCTAACGATTGTTTTGCCGCAAGTTCATTTACAAATACTTACAAACGACAACAAATAGTTTTTTTATTTACAAATATAATTTATTAAAATTAATTATCAGATAAATGTTTTGTATTTTTAGTGAAAAATAAAAAACCTAACTATTGTTTTTTCTGACGGTAAATATTATGGTGTTTGTTTTTATTCCCGCCACAAAAAAGGTCTGTAAGTGTTGATTTCACAGGCCTTTCATTTTTTTGAGCAACATAACCTGTCGAACTTGTAATTAGCTCATAATATTCTTAATGGCAAATCTGGGGTTGATAATTTGCTAAAACTTACGCGGCTTATGCTTTCTGGCCTTTTCGGCCAATAGGGTGGTGTATTCTGGTGTGGTTCCGCAGCAACCGCCTGTTACCAACTGGGCGTTCTTATCTGTCAATGGTTTGAGATAATTTTTCAATTTAGTCTTTCCTTTATTCAGTCTTTAAAGAATTTAGTTTTTTAGTGTCGGTATAGTCAGGGTTGGTAATAAAGACAAGCTCCCTGCCTGCCGCCTACAAGCCCTTTAATGGGTAGGCAGGTGGCAGGTTTGGGTTTCAGCGTTGTCAGGTGAGACCTGTCAATGTGCTTGGCTGTGGGCTTGCTGTCTTCTTTTTCTAAGAATTTCAATTGAATAAATTATTTTGCGTCTTTTTTCTTTTTAATGGTGTGTTTGAATTTTAACACTGCAAAATTTAATTCAATAGATGTTTCAGTTTCATTTAGGTCAAGGTCATTATCCAAAATCTCTGCAATTATTTCACCGCTTTTCTGTAACAGATTTTTTTTATTTTTATCATCTTTAATTTCCGAAAGTTTTTTGACGTTCCGTGTCAGTTCTTTTATTTTTGCAAAGGTCTCAATAATGGTTAGAGTTGTTTGAGTCGCTTTATTACTTTTCATTATTGTTGCAAGCATATATAAACCCCTTTCGGTAAAAGCTTTAGGAAGTTTGGTTTTTCCACCTTTTATTGAAGTCGAAAATTTCGACTTCAATGTATTCCATTCATTATTAGTCAAAACAATAATATACCCATCAGGGAATTTATCCGGATTATTACTAACAGCTTCATTAACTCTTTTGGTTTCTACACCATAAAGTTCAGCAACATCACTGTCTAAAAGAACTTTCTGATTTCTAATTTCGATAATTTTACTTTCTACTTCTTCAAGTCTGATAATTGCTGTCATAATTTATCATGTATAAATTCTATCTCAAAGATATAAAATAAAATATGCTGAAACATTTTTGAAACTTTTCTTAAAAATAATTTATACTAAAACTATTTTCAAAATTTATTACGGTGCGAGATTTTATAATAAAAAACTCCTACTAACTTATTTAGCAGGAGTTTTAAAAAATCCGATAATAGTTACTATTTACAGTTTACTTTATTTATCCAACCCTTTTTACCGCCCAATAATTGCAAACATGACCAATCGCCTTTCTTTTCAAGAACCACAAATTCTTTTCCCCCAGGTATTTTTGCTACTACTGCTGTGTTTGGGTCGGGTTCTGTATAAACATCAATCCTGTCGGAATCCTTGCCTTTGGTTGTTATTTTTTCAGCTAAAGCCGTTGCTGATGTCTGGAAGTCATACTTCTCAAAAGTTACACCCATACTTTGAAGTGTCTTCCACATTTCTAGGCTTTTCTTAGCATTCGTATAATGTTTTCCGTATTTTTTAGCATCAATCTGATTGGCAATTTCCATATAGTTAAGGCAATTTTCAGCATCACCGGTCATGTCGTATAAATAAGCCAGATTAAATGCAGCCGAAGCATTATAATTATCAGCATCGTAAATTGCTTTGTAAACAGCATAAACGCTTTGTAGATCGTCATTCTTAAAATAATCATCTATGTTCTTTACCTTATCTTTAAACTCATCTACTTTAATTTTTTGAAATTCGTATTTACAATAAACATAATGTGGAGCAAAATAATCAACCAATTTGAAAGATAATGTTGTTAAACCTGCATCAAGATATCAATCGTTGGTTTTGCTTTTAATCCAGGAATTGCCGTACTTCCAATATGGTCAATTTTTATTATTTTATTGTTTTATGTGTTTATTATTTTAGTAATTTTTTATATTTTATTATTTTTTTAGCATCATCAATCTGTTCAATTCTATTCATATTAATTACTAAAGGAATCAATTTGCCAATATTTTTACTTTGACTAAATTCTTCTTTAATTCTCTCATCAATGTTGAGTTCATTGACTCCTGAACAATTTTTTTCAGTAAAATAGAATCCTAATTTGAAATACAGGTTCCAAATTGATAACCAAAATACAGTTTTCTTTTTATAGCAGACTTTACATAGCCATGATTTTCCATCATTATAATATCTCCATTCGAGTGTTAATCCCAAATCGGTATCAGTAATAATTTCAATAAACTCATTAAAAACTTTATAAATATCATCTCCAAGGGCATTTTCCAGAACTTCTTTTGTTGGAAATATACTTGAATCTCTTAACAAAATTTCTTCCATCATTTTATGAATAATTAAATATTGTAGAATGTATTACATAGCACATAACGTTCCGGGGCTTTGCAGCGGGCGGAACTTGAACATTCCCGCCGTGTCAACCCGTCCATAAAATTAATTAATTTTCCATATGTTTCAAGTTTTTCCCGCATTCCGCCTGAGGCAAAGCCCCTGTTACCAGCCGTTATTAATTCATTATTCTGTTGTTTCGTTCACAAACGTTATAACTTTAAAACTCTTCCAGTTGCATATTTTCCATCATTTCCTTTGACTTTTAATAAATAAATTCCGTGAGGATATTCAGTCATATCAAAGTCAATCGGCGAGAATTTAATATCTGTCTTTGATGAAATATATTTTCCAAGATAATCCAGAATTTCAATAGAATAGGGTAGGACTCCCTTATAATCAATTTGGATTTTGTCATTTGTCGGATTTGGAAATATATACAGAAATACATCCTCTGTTTCATCTTCTTCTATTCCGCCAAAATGAATGTAACATTGGCCATTAAAATACGGACTGGTGTTGGTATAGGTTTGAAAATAATCTTTGTGTGCACATAAAAGAAGCGTGCCTTCTCCACCAAATGTCGTGCTCTGATATCTCTGAAATATAATTCCGATGTCTGGACCAATACCCTCGATAAACCTAAAGTGTTCGCCAGTTCCAAGTATAAGATAATAGTTGCTTGAAGATAGTATCAAAATTTTATTGCCACTTTCAAACATTACAGAATCTACAATTGCTATGGAATCATGATACAATTGATGTTTAACAATAAAAGTATCGCCAATGTTAAGACTTAAGTCCATAACCAAATTCTCGTCAGTTTCATAGCTACTTAAATACCATACTCTGCCAGTTATAGTATCCTCCCTGATGAATCCATCAAAACCATGCTGTCCATTTACAGCTTTGTAATATTGTCCATTAATCATCGTGTCAGAAGATACAACGAGAGAATCTGTTTCTACCCAGTCAGGCATTGTATGAAAAGCAACATTCCATGATGTTTGTGTTTGTCCAAATATTGATTTATATGGTTGCCCTATTGTTGTCCCTGCGGTTACTGTCAAAAAGAAAGAAATGATAAATAGTTTTTTCATGATTTAAGGTTCTTTATAATGGCTAGTAACTATTGTTTTGCCGCAAGTTCATTTACAAATACTTACAAACGACAACAAATAGTTTTTTTATTACAAATATAATTTATTAAAATTAATAATCAGATAAATGTTTTGTATTTTAGTGAAAAATAAAAAACCTAACTATTGTTTTTTCTGACGGTAAATATTATGGTGTTTGTTTTTATTCCCGCTACAAAAAAGGTCTGTAAGTGTTGATTTCACAGGCCTTTCATTTTTTTGAGCAACATAACCTGTCGAACTTGTAATTAGCTTATAATATTTTTAATGGCAAATCTGGGTTTGATAATTTGCTAAAACTTACGCGGCTTATGCTTCCTGGCTTTTTGGGCTAACAAGGTGATGTATTCTGGTGTGGTTCCGCAGCAACCGCCTGTTACCAACTGGGCGTATTCTTTTATCAACATTCAAGTTAACTATTATTAAATATATAAGGTTTGAAGGCACTGTTTTCCTTTAGAATTTTTGCCCAACTTCTTTTTTCGCTTGTCCAATACTTAAATTCAGGTTGTACATAAACTAAGTTTAATAAGTCAAACCAATCATTATTTTTGAATTTTCTTCCAGGTTGAGTATCTAATTGTTTGAAGTACTCATCCCATGCGGTAATAAAAAAATCCAGTCTTTCCCATTGTTTGTCATTTATATCTATTACGATATCTTTTTTGTATTTATCTCTGTAATATTCAGAAATTAATAAAAAGAAAAAAGGCTTCTGTGTTTGTATAATAGTGAAGAGTAAAGAGCCCTTTTATTAAAATCTTCCTGTATTTGTAAGCTGTTAGGCTGTTAGAGATTGTATTATTGCGATCAGATATTTTTATGTAATGTCTGAACGAAAATTCCATTTTTTTCTCCGCCTATCCCCGTAAGCATATGCTTCAACTTAAGAATTTGTAAAAAGGCTGAAGCCCTATTCGAATAATATTAAAATGAGGTATAGGCTCGGTCGGGCAGACCCGACTGATCCACCAGTTTTCTAGGACAGTCGGGCAAGCCTCGAAACTGAACTTTTCGATTCAAACACTGGATTTCCACTCAGACACTATTTAATGCAATCACTCGAAAAATTAAAAAATTGCTAATTTCATTTATTTTATTTATTTTTGATGTACCAGTAATTTATAATCAGAAAAAAATAAAATCAAATTTTACAAAATTTCTTCGGTCAATTTCTTCTTATAGGATAAGAATTCTTATCATTATAATGAATGTTTTTGCATCAATTTATCTATACCGGTTTATAAATGATAATATCATTATAAAATCAGGTAAATTGGTAATATTAAAATAGTTTAACGACCATGATGAACAAACTAATATTTTTTATTATTGTCTTATTCTATTTTACATGTAAAAATACCATTGCCCAGTATAATTATGTACCAAACCCGAGCTTTGAGGAATATGATTCTATTCCTTTATACTTATCTGACTCAACTATTCATAGTTACTATTATATTCCTAAATATTGGTTCTTGCCAGTTTCTTGTGGCAATATGACTTATTTTAATGCATTATTAAATAATGTAAGTCTGTTTTGGGGTGTACCTCAAAATCCTTGGACATACACATACCCGTATGATGGTAACGCATATGCAGCTATGAATTTATTTGTTATTCACACAAGTGAATATAGAAATTATCATGAGATACAATTAAAAGATACCCTTAAACAAAATAAGCGCTATTGTGTAAGTTTTTACATTACATTAGCTGATTCAAGTGATATCACAATCGATAAAATAGGAGCATATTTCAGCTGCGATTCTGTTTTGTATTATTCAAATAATCCTGGGCCTTGTTTATTATTAGAAAATCCACAAGTTAAAAACAGCCCTGAAACATTTTTTGATTTACCTGATAAATGGTATAGAATAGCCGGTTCATTTGTTGCCTCAGGTGGCGAAAAGTATCTTACTATAGGTAACTTTAATAGTGACCAGAATACGAATTATACATGGATGCCTGATACTAATAACGTAATTAATCCATGGGCATATTTCTTACTTGATATGGTAACAGTAATGGAATGCGATACCAATGTAATAATTATAGATGCCTTTGCAGGCAATAAGGATTCTATATGCAAAGGCGATAGCATTATGCTGGGGCAGCAGGATACCACGCTAAGCGAGTATGAGTTTCACTGGCTGCCCGAAAGCGGGCTTAACGACCCCTGGGTGCAAAACCCCATAGCATCACCAGCGCAAACCACCACTTACACCCTAACCCAAACATATTTCGGTGCCAATGCCACCTACGATACTGTTACTGTCAGCGTAATAGACTGCAGCAGCTCCATTAATACCATCAACGATAATGCGGATATGCAAATTAAACTGTATCCAAATCCTGCCAAAGACCAATTAAGCATTTCTTACACAAATACCGAAAACATTACGGATGAATTATTGTTTGAAGTATATGATTTGCCGGGTAAAAAACTGATTACAAATTATATTACAGCAAACCAGCAGCTAACAATCAGCACACGCGAACTGGGGCAGGGTATTTATTTATACCGCTTTGTTAAAAACAACAATATTGTTAAAGCCGGCAAATTGGTAATAATTAAGTGATTTATAATATTTGTAGAAATTGTAGCTAATTATTACAAACACACCTTTTATTAAAGCAATGAAAAGGATATTTCTAACGATACTGGCATTGTGTTTTTTTTCACAAAGTGATTTAATGGCGCAATTTAATTATGTACCTAACCATAGCTTTGAAGAATACGATTCTATTAGGTTATACAATCCTTTTGATTCAACAGTTTACACTGATTATTATTACCCAACTCATTGGTTTATACCTGTTGACTGCGGGTACCACTATTACTATAACTCAAACCTAAACTATGTTCACAGTTGGTATGTTGTACCTCAGAATCCGTGGAGCTATACATGGCCTTATGATGGTATAGCTCAATCGGGAGTATGCCCATTTACATACAGCGTTAATGAAGGGTTAAGAAACTATCTGGAGGTTAAGCTTAAAATGCCTCTTATCAGCGGGCATGAATATTGCGTCAGCTTTTTCATTACAATAATGGATACTTGTTATATTGCAATAGATCAAATCGGTGCCTGTTTTACTATTGATTCGCTTTTGGGGCATAATTACCCTCCGAATCCACCATGCTATTTATTAGAAAATCCACAGGTAGTAAGCCCTCCGGGCTACTTTTACGACAAACGCAACCAATGGCAGCAGGTTTTGGGGCAGTTTACCGCACAGGGCGGCGAGCAGTTTATGACTATCGGAAATTTCAAAACGGATTCCAACACCAATTTTGTGTGGCTGCCGGACATCAGCACGTATGGTACTAATTCCTACTACCATATTGATATGGTTACGGTAATAGAATGCGACAGCAATATCAGGCAAGCCGTTGCAGGTAACGACACCACAATTTGCCGGGGCGACAGCATAAGGCTTGGCATAAATGATACGTTGGCGGGTTACCATTTTTTTTGGTCGCCGGCAACAGGATTAAGCGATTCGAACGTGCAAAATCCTTTTGCCAAACCTGATGTAACTACTACTTATCAGCTAATGCAAAATTACTACAGCTCATATTATACTTCGGATGAGGTAACCATTACTGTAATTGACTGTAGCACGCCGCCCCCGGATACCGGAGCAAACCGGGTGCTATACCTACCTAATATTTTCTCACCCAATGGCGACGGGCAGAACGACGTGTTTCGGGTGCGGGGCGAAAACATAGAAACCTTGCACCTTGCGGTGTATAACCGCTGGGGTGAGAAGGTGTTTGAAAGTCAAAACAAAAATGATGGCTGGGATGGAAATTACAAAGGCAAGCCATGCAGCGCGAATGTGTATGTGTACCACGCCACGATAGTATTTGAAGATGGAACGGAAACGAGCAGGAAAGGGAATGTGACGCTGGTGAGGTGAGAGAATAAGTGAAAATAGAAATTAAAAAGTTGATTATTACTATTATAAATGAAACGAATAATTATAATGAATTGGATGGTTCTTTCAAGTATTTCGAAAAACAATATGCCTATGATGTACTATCATCCGAAATCAACATCAATAATTCATCTGTTGAAAATTTCTTTGAAACTCTTGAAAACGGGAATATCGGAAAGTTTAATAAAATTTATCAAATGATTGACCGTAATCAATTTAATAGTGCGTTAATAGCAAATAATTCCATTGTTCCGACCAATCAAATTGAAGTTAACCGGAAGTGGGTAAATGGAGTTTATCTTGATTATGTTGCTCCGCAAAGAAGCATACCGCAAACCACAATTGATGAATTGGAAACACTTGCTTCATCGTCACCGTTTGTCAATGGGGATGCAGTCTATACTGCAAGGGCAATAGTGGGTTATACAGAACCTGAACTAAACAACAAGAATATGGAACAGGATAACCCGCAGGATGAAATTGTTACAAATAACCCAGTATTGGTTCATGTTTATCCCAATCCTACCAGCGATTTTATTATTGTAGAAGTCACTGGAGAAATAAGGGAACCTGTGTTATTTACGATCTATAATGTATTGGGATATAAAAAGAAAGAGGTATTAATTTCTAATGGTAAGATGAAGATTGATATCAGCGACTTCAATCAGGGTGCTTACTGGTATGATGCCCGCCTTTCGCTAATATCAATTAACAAGGGTAAATTCATCATAAGCAGGTAATGAAAGTAAAAGGTCTTGTATTACTTGTCGCATTAACATTGGCTGATGCCCATCGGGGTATCAGTCAATGTTTTACAATGAATTAAAAACCAAATTCAGAGGATATATTTATAAGACTACTTCTGATTTTGCAATATCTTGTTATGTTAATTGATCTCTACAATTAATAATTTCTATGAAGAAAATCGTATTAATTTTTTTGTTATGGATCAGTGCATTAAGTGGATTTAACCAGACACTAGGGGGTTATGTAATACTTGATTACCTTATCTCTGCAGAGCATCCCTATGGTTGTGAACCTGAATTTGTTACTGGCCCCCCTGATGATTCGATTTGGGTGAACTTAAACAATAATGACACCATGAGAGGTCTATTCATAAATACTTGGTTAGATACTATTGGTAGTAAGCTACTATTAGAAACCGGTTATCATCCTAGTAATTATCAAGTAAAGTTATTACTGACCAACAACCTGTACTCCGTCCCCTATAATGTAGATACTAGTGAATGGATACAAATCTGTGATACACTATGTCATAACTTATGGGCTGACTGTACTGAAGGAGTTCAGGAAGATAAACGTTTTATACTTCTTCTTGACTTTGCTTTGAACTTTGGTTTGACAAATTCAGATACCGTTAAAGGAATAGAAATCATTTTTAAAAATACAATTGGATTACCCGATCTAGCTGGAGTGTACGTTTGTGGTAATAAGATTAATAATTCAATTAATATAGGCAAGGATACGATTTTGTGTGATGGCAATATTTTAATGCTTAACGCAACAACCCCTAATGCAACATATTTGTGGCAAGATAACTCTTTATACCCTACTTATTCCGTTTTTCACGAAGGTATCTACTGGGTAGTCGTTACGCAAAATTGTGTATCATTCTCTGATACGATCGCTATTAATTACGAGAATTGTGTCAATAATACATTCATACCCAATATTTTTTCACCTAACGCTGACGGGCAGAACGACGTGTTTCGCGTGAGGGGAGAAAATATAGAAACCTTGCACCTTGCGGTGTATAACCGCTGGGGAGAGAAGGTTTTTGAAAGCGAAAGCCAAAATGATGGCTGGGATGGAAACTACAAAGGCAAGCCATGCAGCGCGGATGTTTATGTGTACCATGCCACAATAATATTTGAAGATGGGACGGAAACGAGCAGGAAAGGGAATGTGACGCTGGTGAGGTGAAAAAATAAGTGAAAATAGAAATTAAATGTTGATTATTACTACTATTAATGAAACGAATAATTATAATGAATTGGATGGTTCTTTCAAGTATTTTGAAAAACAATATGCTTACCACATTCTTGATGCGAATGCTTTATCTTTAAATGCTCAAACCGGGCAGTATTATTATGATTTAAAAAACAGTAATATCGGCAAGTATGATGAAATATACAGGAAAATCGAAGTAGGAGATATTAATAATGCTTCCCTATTAAATAATCAAACTGCGCCAGTAAATAGTATAGAGCAGTATCGAAAATGGGTAAATGCGGTTTACTTTGATTATATTGTGACACAAAAAGAAATTCCACAAAATATTATTGAAGATTTGGAAATTCTTGCGTCTTCTTCGCCTTTTGTTAACGGCGATGCTGTTTACACTGCCAGGGCCATTGTTGGTTATACTGAATCTGTTGTAAATCCAAAAAGTTTAGAACAAGAAAATGATACAAACAGCAGTTCTGAAATTACAGCAAAAGTTTATCCGAATCCCGCGAACGACAAGCTATTTATTGAGATAAAAGCAACAGGCGATGAAAAACTAAATTTTCTTATTTTAAACTCTTTGGGCGTAAAACTAAAAGAAGTTAGTCTGCAAAAAAATACAGTAATTGATGTAAGTCGGTTAAATAACGGTTTGTATTTTTATCAAATTTTACGTACTTTTAATCAAGAAATAACAGACAAAGGACGTTTTGTAATAAGCAGATAAATGGTTATTAAACAAGTTATATTGGTTATTTCTTTGGCATTGGCATTTCCCTATTATGGGAAATGCCAATGCATTTTTACTAATTTAATTAAAAATCCTGGATTGGAAGAATACACCTGCTGCCCAACAAATATGACCATGATAGATTGTGCAAATAATTGGACACAACCAATATTTAATAATAGTACTTCCGATTATTTTAATATTTGTGGAATAGATTCAATTACTGATTATTCTACCTTTGTTTATTTTCAACATGCATTTTTTGGAAATGGTTATGCAGGAATATGCAGCTATAATTATAATGCTCCATGGTCTAATAGAGAATACCTTCAAGGCACATTAACAGAACCGCTCTTAGCTAATATGTGTTATTATTGTGAGTTCTGGGTCAAACTCTTTAATTTCACTAGCTCATCTACATTTCCTTTATGTGCAATAGATGCTTTAAGCATTTTCTTTTCTGATACTCTTCCAAAGAGTAATGGTACCATGGCCTTGTATTTTCCTGCACAAATAAACAACCCAACTGGACGTATAATTTCAGATACAAGTAACTGGGCAAAAATATCAGGTACATTCATTGCCACAGGTGAAGAGAAATTCATTACTGTTGGTACTTTTAAACAAGAAAATGAAATAAATAAAATTTATTACGGAAATCCGGCAGCAGACCGTTCTTATTATTTTTTTGACAACTTCTCGCTTTGCCCCTGCGCAGATACCATACCTCCGGCAGAGCCGGAACCTGTGGTGTATATACCCAATATTTTTTCACCTAACGGCGACGGCAACAATGATGTGCTTTATGTGCGCAGCGAACATATAAAAGAATTAAATTTCAGTATTTATAACCGCTGGGGAGAGAAGGTGTTTGAAAGTCAAAACAAAAATGATGGCTGGGATGGAAATTACAAAGGCAAGCCATGCAGCGTGGATGTGTATGTGTACCACGCCACGATAGTGTTTGAGGATGGAACGGAAACGAGCAGGAAAGGGAATGTGACGCTGGTGAGGTGAGAGGAGAGTGGAACGTAGAAATTACTATTATGAATTTGTGATGACAGACGGGTAAGCAAGATTTAGCTCTTTTGCAAGTTTTGGTTGTGGGGTAGCTGGTGCGACTTGCAAATGTGCTAAATGTGCGGTGGCTGTTTTTTATTTTTGTCCCCTCATTATTCACTGTTTACGTTTCCATGAAGAAGTTTTCTTCGCCTTGTTGGTAACGGTTTGCCGGTATGGTGTCGTGCGGGAGTACGAGGCGAAAATTTATCAAGTTACAACAAGCTTTTTTACGAGCCACAAACTTTCAAAAACCACTGAAACCCGCATGCACTATACCATGTGTTGGCATTTCGTGCTTTTAACTCACTCTATCTTTTATCTTTTTTATCGTTTGGTCAAAGTCATTTTTTGTTCGCAACCAAAGTATTATCAGAAATATTCCGATCATAAAACCAACTATCGTAATTACAAGAAATACGATAAATGTATTTTGTTTATTTGTGTAATCACTTGTCAGCAGAGAAACAAGAAAGGATGCTGCTACTGAAATCAAGAATATAGCAAAATTTAAATAAATTGAAGAAGGTGAACCTTTCTCAATAATTTCAAGTTCTGATTCACTAACCTCATAAATTGTTAATGAATCAAATTTGTGTCGTTTTATTTTGAGTTTCTCGTCAGAAAGATTTTCTTGGCTTGGTCTAGTTGTCTCAATAACTTTACCTTCTTTAACTTCTGACTCGGTGGATTGTAATTTAGCTGAATTTTCCATGTCGTCAGATTTTAAAGATTATCTTTTAACCATTCATTTCTGCAAATCACGTTTCTCCATGCAGCTTCAACTCCAGATTTAATTATAAAAATCCTGCTACCTTTTGGAAAAAATTGTCCGAGATTTTCTCTAATCTCAGTCGCAGATTGTTCTGTTTTAACAGCCCATAATGATTCTGTAATATGAGCCCATGTTCCATAATCCTTAATGGCTTTGAAGAGTTCGTCATAATTTCCTCCTTCAGCCATATCATAGGATATCAAATATGTTTTTTTCATTTTATTGTATAGTATTTTTCAATTAATGCAGTGTCTTTTTAGCATGAATGCCAACTATTGTGTTGCCGTAAGTTCATTTACAAATGCTTACAAACGACAACAAATAGTTTTTTTATTTACAAATATAATTTATTAAAATTAATTATCAGATAAATGTTTTGTATTTTAGTGAAAAATAAAAAACCTAACTATTGTTTTTTCTGACGGTAAATATTATGGTGTTTGTTTTTATTCCCGCTACAAAAAAGGTCTGTAAGTGTTGATTTCATAGGCCTTTCATTTTTTTGAGCAACATAACCTGTCGAACTTGTAATTAGCTTATAATATTTTTAATGGCAAATCTGGGGTTGATAATTTGCTAAAACTTGCGTGGCTTATACTTCCTGGCTTTTTGGGCTAACAAGGTGATGTATTCTGGTGTGGTTCCGCAGCAACCGCCTGCAATATTCACCAGCCCTTCGCTCATATATTTCTCAACGATAGCGGCCATCTGTTCGGCAGTTTCTTTATGCTCGCCGGACTGATCAGGAAGCCCTGCGCCCGGATAAATACTCACAAAATAAGGAGCTTTAGCCGCTATCATTTCAACAAAAGGCTTCATCTGCAATGCCCCGGGAGAACAATTTATTCCTACAGAAAGAGGGGAAAAATGAGAAACGGAAACAAGAAACTTCTCAATATTTTGCCCGGAAAGAAGACAACCACTTTCATTTGAAATGGTAACAGAGACCATTACGGGCAGATGTCTTTTCTTTTTCTCAAAAACTTGGCTTATCGCATCCAGAGCAGCCATGGCGTTCAGAATGTCAAATACGGTTTCAACCAACAACATATCAACGCGGCCATCCATAAGCCCTTCAATCTGAACGGCATATTTATTTACAAGTTCGTCATAGGAAATAAATCTGAAATTTGGGTTGTTAACATCCTGCGGCACAGAAGCAGACCTATTTGTCGGGCCAATGCAGCCCGCCACAAAACGGTACCACATCGGGTCGCGTTCAAAATATTCATCGGCAGCAGCCCTTGCGAGCCTTGCGGCTTCATGATTTATTTCATAAGCATAAGTTTCCAGCCCGTAATCCGAAAGAGAAACGGACTGCGCATTGAAGGTGTTTGTTTCAATGATATCTGCCCCGGCAGAAAGATACTCTGCATGTATCTGGCTTATAATGGATGGCTGTGTGAGGTTAAGAATATCATTGCAGCCTTTAATTTTATACGGATGGGAAGCAAACCTGCGGCCACGGAAATCACTTTCAGAGAGACTGTATTTTTGTATCATGGTTCCCATTGCCCCGTCAAGAACCATAATGCGTTCTTTTAATATTTCAATTATATCCAACCTTTTTGAGTTTATAACAGCAACAATTATGTAAATTTCGAAAAAAAAACCACACAAAAAATATTTCTTTCAAAGTCCGGCTTGATTAAAAGAATTTTTATCTTTATATCAAATACAAACAACCGTAAAATATAATATTATGACGTACACAGTTTTAACATCATCACGTTTTGAGGATTTGATTAAACAGGTAAACAACTTAATTGAAAAAGGCTGGATACCGCAGGGAGGCTTTTGCGAAATGGGCAACGGAGCCATATATCATTATTCTCAGGCCATGATAAAAATTACCAAAAAGAAATAAAGCTTTTACACTGCCTGAATGAATAACAAAGCGGGGTAATGCATTTTTTTTTGCCGAAGCGTCCGATACTTTTTATTTTAATGTAAATTTGAAGCCGAAATTATTTTAAAAGTTAAAACGGACTCCTAGCTAGCGGTTTGTTTATTTTATGCCACAATCATGTCTATTAAAGTCAGCCAGATAACAAAAAAATACGGCAAACAAAAAGCGCTTGACCATGTTGCTTTCGAGATAAAAAGCGGTGAAGTTGTTGGTTTGCTGGGGCCTAACGGAGCCGGAAAATCCACTCTGATGAAAATCCTTACAGGATTCATACCTCCCACATCCGGCAATGCCTATGTGTGCAACCTTGATGTGAGGGAACAGTCCCTGGAAGTGCGTAAAAAAGTTGGTTATCTGGCCGAGCACAACCCCCTGTATCTTGAGATGTATGTAAAAGAATTTTTACTTTTTGTTGCCGGGCTGCACCAGCTTGGAAAAAATAAAAATACACGCGTTAAGGAAATGATTCATATTACGGGGCTTGAAACGGAGCAACATAAAAAAATCGGGGCGTTATCAAAAGGTTACCGTCAACGAGTAGGCCTTGCCCAGGCGCTGATGCATCATCCCGAAGTTCTTATTCTTGATGAACCCACTTCCGGCCTTGACCCCAATCAAATACTTGAAATACGCACGCTTATTAAAAAAATCGGCAGTGAGAAAACGGTAATGCTTTCAACCCACATCATGCAGGAAGTGGAAGCTGTCTGTAACCGGGCCATAATAATCAACAAAGGGCTTATTGTGGCTGACGAACTGACAACTAATATGCACAATCTCCTCAAAAAAAGGAATACAGTTACCGTGGAATTCAATACGAATGTTGACCATGGCTTTTTGAAAAGAATACCGGGAGTGCTTAAGGTAACACATAAAAGAGGGCATATTTGGGAAATGGAATCTGACGAAGGCTCAGACGTGAGAAGTGAAATTTTTAAATTTGCCGTAAAAAACAATCTGGAAGTACTTTCTATGCACAAGGAAACAATCAGTATAGAAGATGTGTTTCATCAATTAACGAAAGAATAAAAATTTTTTTTGTTTTAAAAAAATATGTAATTTTGCAGATGCAAAGTGGAAAGATTTGGATTGCTTGCAACCACGGAAAAAAATGCTAAAACAAAAATTTTCCCGCCGATACAATCCTTAAGCTTCCCGAAACTAATTATTAACTTAAACAAAAAATGTTATGGGATATTTATTTACTTCCGAGTCCGTATCAGAAGGACATCCGGATAAATTAGCAGATCAGATTTCTGATGCATTACTTGACGAATTTCTAAAACAAGACCCACATTCAAAAGTGGCCTGCGAAACTTTTGTTACCACAGGACTTGTAATATGCGGTGGCGAAGTCAAAACCAAGGGCTTCGTTGATGTACAAAAAACCGCTCGTGAGGTTATACGTGAAGTGGGTTACACCAAGGCTGATTATAATTTCGAGTCGGAATCTTGCGGTGTTATTTCTTCAATACATGAGCAATCTCCTGACATCAACCAGGGGGTGGAACGTCAAAAACCAGAAGAACAAGGTGCCGGCGACCAGGGGATGATGTTTGGTTTTGCCTGCAAAGACATGGATAATTATATGCCCATGCCTATCGAACTGGCACATATCCTACTTCAGGAACTTTCGGCTATTCGCCGCGAAGGAAAAAAAATGAAATACCTTCGTCCGGACTCAAAATCACAAGTTACCATTGAATATGATGAACATGATAATCCTTTAAAAATTGACACCATTGTTATTTCCACACAACATGATGAATTCATTAAACCTGAAAAAAACTCAGAAAAAGAAATCAAGATTGCCGAGAAAAAAATGCAGGAACAAATTATCACAGACATCAAAACTGTTTTAATTCCCCGTGTTATTAAAACATTGCCTGAACGTGTCCAGAAACTCTTTATGAAAAATTTCCGCTTGCTTGTAAACCCTACAGGTAAGTTTATAATTGGTGGACCTCATGGCGATACAGGGCTTACAGGACGTAAAATTATTGTGGACACTTATGGCGGTAAAGGCGCTCATGGCGGCGGGGCTTTCTCAGGAAAAGATGCATCAAAGGTTGACCGCTCAGCAGCTTATGCAGCAAGACATATAGCCAAAAACATGGTGGCGGCAGGCATTGCCGATGAAGTACTCATTCAGGTGGCTTATGCTATCGGAGTGGCAAAACCTGTTGGAATTTTTGTCAACACCTATGGTACAGCAAGGGTAAAAAATGCCAAAGGAAAGATAATGGCTGACGGAGATATTGCAAAAAAAATTGATAAAATCTTCGACCTGAGACCTTATGCAATTATTAAACGTTTCGGGCTGAAAAACCCAATTTTCAAAAAAACCACCGCTTACGGGCATTTTGGGAGAACAAACTATGTGGAAGAAATTGAAGTAGGTTATACTGATGATACCACAAAAACAAAAAAAATAAATGGGGTTCCCGTTCATTTTAAAAAAGTTGAGTTCTTCGCCTGGGAAAAGCTTGACTACGTTGAAAAACTTAAAAAGGAGTTTAACCTGAAATAAACCCTTTTTTGTATTTTCACAAAAAACCAAAGAAGTTTATTTTTCTTTGGTTTTTTTATTTGGCAAATTATACCAATTGTATTTATTTTTTAGTCCAAAGACAAAAAATAAATTACAATGGTTAATGCCGATGCTACATGAAAATAGTCCAATAAGAAAAAGTCAACTTTGGACTATATTGAATGTGCAATCGGTATTATATCATTGTGCCGGGCTACTCATCTGCAGAACAAAATTTACAGGCATGGTAATTACCACCCGTACTTCATGTCCCTGGGTTTTTCCGGGCTTCCAGCGGGGCATCAGCCTGGTAACCCTTAGCGCTTCTTCATCACAACCGGCGCCTATTCCCTGCAGAACAGAAATATTTGATAAACTTCCGTCTTTTTCAACAATAAACGAAATATAGACTTTCCCCTGTATTTTGTTTTGCAATGCAGTGGAAGGGTATTTTATATTGTTTTTTAAAAAATTAATTCTTGCCTTCTCTCCGCCGGGAAATGAGGGCGACTCTTCAACATAAGTATATACGGCATCGCTGGCTGGCTCCCCACCGTCGAGTACACCTTTATTGCTGCCTTCTGATGATGTACCCTCCCCGGCAGTATCTCCTTTTATTTCTTCATTTATAAAGAAAGCCACTTCTTCTTCCTGCGTAACAACAATCTGAGGAGCAACAAATTTCACGGCTTTTCTTATTTTTTGCAGCTCAGGAGGTAAATCCGTTTCCGGATTCTTTTTTTTCTCCTGAGGAACGGGCATAAACTCGGTGTATAGCTTATTTTCTATAATTGTTGTTTCGGGTTTGTGAAACATAAGAGAGGGTATAAATGCCGCAAGGAAGAAAAAAACAGAAGAGATAATTATTGCCGCAATAAGGAACTTATTATATTTCTTCCGCAACAGATATGCTCCATAAGATTTATTTCTGTATTGAAAAACAATTTCATCTATATTGTCTGAACCAAATCTCACATTCAAAGTTTTATATTACAGTTCAATCTTAATGCCAAAAAAATGTTTTTTACATGCAACAGTAAAATATTTAGATTCCTTCGGAAAATTTATTGCCTTATTTGAAAATAAAAAAAGCCCCCGCGTTTTTACGCAAGAGCTTTTCCTGTAATTTGTCTTATTAAGAATTTACCTTTTGTCCGTAAGCTTCTGCATTCATAAGCGAGCCTATCTCTTCGGGAGAAGTGAGTTTTACTTTAATAATCCAGCCTTCTCCGTAGGGGTCTTTATTAATCGTTTCGGGATTGCTTTCAATTAAGGCATTAAACTCAAGAATTTCGCCACTAACAGGCATATACATATCCGAAACGGTTTTCACGGCTTCAATAGTGCCAAAAGTATCTCCTTTAGCAAGGGTTTCGCCCACAGTATCAACTTCAACAAAAACAATATCCCCCAGTTCATGTTGGGCAAAATCGGAAATACCAATATAAGCTTCGGTCCCGTCAACCTTAATCCACTCATGGGATTCTGCGTAAAATAAATTTTCTTCTATTTTCATGATGTTGTTTGATTATTTAATTTTTGTCAAATATACTATTTTTTTTATAGTTGTAAATTTTATTGAGCAAGGGTAAATCTCAGGCTGATACCCCCATTGATGTTTGAATTGGGATACTGAGATGACACATAGGGTGTGTTAATGATGTGGTCATAAAACAATCGGACATTAAACTTTTCACTAATCTGATAATCAGCAGAAACATTAATTGAATATATCCTGCCTCCGGAGGAAACCTGATCCATGTTTTCCACAAGTTTTCTTAAGGTTGTTTTGTTATCTCGTATTGAGAAATCAGCTTTCAGGTTTAAGTCACTTTTTATCAGCCTTCTTCTTCCTCCAAGATTTAAGTTAAACGACACATCCTTAAAACGATACCCTGCGCCAATAACATATTCGTTCGACACTATTTCCGTAAGCTGGGTATTGGCAAAGCTAAGCGACAGGTTGCGGGATTTTTTCCATTCCAGCTTCAATAAAAGGCTGTTATTCATAGTCATATCGAAACCAACCAGGGGGCTGAATTGCTCAGTAATAGAAACCTGCCCTATTTCTCTTTTGGAAATAAAATCTCCCATCTGGTCGCGTATATATGCATATCCATCGATATCTTCTTTATACAAAACATTTGTCGCAAAAGAATTTACATTGTAAGTACAACGGTATGTATGGCTTATGGTGATGGAGCGGAAATATTTTTTTATAGCTGCTATTCTTGTCAATCCTGTGTACGTGAGTCGCCAGTTCGGCAGGGGAATTGCTCTTAATATTTTTTCCGAAAATGGTGTTAAAGCTACATTTTCGGGTTTTTTACCAAGATATGCCGCAAGAAATGCAGGGATCAACACATCTTGCGATGTAGGGCCATACCCATCAGGGAAGCCTGTTGAATCAATAATTCCGCCGGTTGAATAACGGTTGTTTTGTTCTGCAAGTCGGGTAGCTATAATTATTCTGTATTCTTTAAATTTTTCAAATACATCTGATGAATTATCTTTATTATCCCCGATAAAAGCTGTTTTTAATCCAATAATGGTCATACTGAAGCTACCGCTTTCAACCATAGAATATGGGTCGCTGGCCTCAAACTCTCCGGCATATTTGTAAAAGGCCTGACTTTGTTTGGCATAATTGGTATTTCCGGTTACATCAATTCTCATTCCTGCCAGAGGTTCGATGGATGTCTGATAGTTGAGCACTTTGGATTGTTTAACGGCAAAGGGAATGTTCAAATTTGTATCTCTTGTTACCCAGCCCTTTTGAAATGCTTTCGCTATAATATTTTCTGTAGAATTAAACATATCTCCGGGGCTCCCCATTACAAACCCAAAAGTTGGGGCCATATGTTTCCAGTTCATACCTAATGCCACGGGTTTGTATATAAAACCCGGCAGCACACGTCCGTTGCTTTCCTGATATGAAATGTTTAAGGTTCTGACAAGCATAAGAATTCCAAGGGCGTTATCGAGGATAAGCTTACCGGCATTGACTTTAAGTTTGGTGGAGTCAGCTTTTGCATTCTCATCTGGCATATTAGTTTTTTGAGGAGGCTTATTGGTGTTTAACCTCGCCTTATCGTTTATTTTTTTTAGATAAGGAACCTTGTTGTATAAATTGAGCAGATTTGCTGTGAAGTTAAGTTGTTGTGTGTTGGAGTTTTCAATGGTATTTCCAAAGGAATTTTCAACAATATTACCATAATCGTCTGTTGATAAGGGTAAAGCGGTCCAAACATAATTTCCCCCATACCTGGCAGTGATGTTTATCCAGTTAAATATCGGAATTTTATTTATGGGAAGCGTATAATTAATGTCAATAGACTGGTTATAATTTGTCATACGGCCGAAATCAAGGACGTTTTTCCAAATAGAGTCTCTTTTTTCTTTGTAATCCGGCTGGCCTTTAACAATTTTTCCCGGGGGTTCGTCAATCAAGGCTATGGCATGTGCCTGATAATCGAGTTTCAGGTTTTGTGTCAGGTCCCATTTAAACGCGTAATCGCGTGTCCACCCAAAACGTTTCACATAGGTTGGTTCAAGGATAATAAGTGCATTTGTTTTGTTTCGCAATAAATTTTCCTGAAACTGCTTGTTCAAATCGGTGCGGAACGAAAGCATCTTGGGCATGTAATAAAAATTAAAGTCTTTGATAATCCGCAGCCATTTTGATTTTGATAAGAGTTTCCATTTATCCAGTGGCTTTACAGGTTTTAAATTGGCAGTGTAATTGTATCCCAGCCCTCCCATGTGAGTAATCCTCCTGTCGTATTCAATGTCAACATTTCTGTGGAATAATTCGGTGTAGGCATAAGTAAAATCAAAATTCTCCAAATCATAGATATGGCTTTTGGTGTTGGCGCCCACCTTTGTTTTGCGGACATTCATAAAATTTACGCTGGTTCTTGTGGTTACATCCTGAGTAATTTTTCTGACAGAATCTCTTTCTCTTTGTGTTGCATAGGTTTGTAAATCGTCCTTATAAAGAACATCGGGATTTATGGGGTTGTATTCGGGTATAGCTCGTTGCTCTGAGTAATCAAAGTGCATAGGGATTTTTATGCCCCATTTCTCGGGGAAAAACTTGCCCAACTCTAAATTTGTTGCGATATCATAAGATATCATAGTTTCTTTTTGAAGCTGATTGAGTTTCTTGTCGATACTTCCGAAGCCGGGAGTACTTATGGTTCCGGCAAGACTAACATTTCCGAAATCGGCAAGATTGGCCGAAATCCTTGCTGTGGCGGCATATCCTCCACTCTGGTCAAAATCAGTGAGACGCAATTCATTCACCCATATTTCTGCACATTTTTCTTTACCATCGTCGGCCGAACCCAAATCTGTCTTTTTGGGGTTTCTTATCCCAATCATAATAACTTTTACATCGCTGATACTTGGATTCCCCAAAACAGTAATCTTGTTGTTCCTGTCATCATAAACTTCATAAGGCAAAGAAACAGAGACAGATGTTCCCTGTTGGTGAAGTAAGGTGTTTCTTTCTTTTTTAACTTCAACCAGTTCGTCAAGCACAATTTCCATTCTGTTACGTTCGGGCCAGATAGCTTCCTCGTCGCTCGAAAACCAGGGAGTTAATTCTAAAGGAACTTCATATTCATAATAATTGCTTTTAAAATCAGAGCCCAGACGGAGGAAAACGGTCAGGTCGCCATCCTTGATCAGCGATTCATTACCCGTGGCTTCCGCATGAACAAACATTTTCAACGTTTTAAATTTCCGCATGTCAAAGTCACAGGTTTTATAAACCGCTCTGGCATCGCCATCAAAAAGGTGGCATACCTTCATGGATAAAGCCTGCTCGTTCAGCTGTTGCATGGTCGTGCTGGAATAATTGGTTTCTCTTTCAATGCCCGGCGGAATAACATAAGTTACAGGAGTGCGTTGGCCATTTTCTTCAAGATTTACAGCGGAGACATCAAAAGATGTCAGGGTAATATCATCAACGGGGATATATTCCCCGGGTGCAAGCAGGCTGTAATCATATTTACGCCAGTCGCTTCTTACCAGGTCAAAAGTAGCAAATCGGCAAATGACTGAGTCGCTGAAATTCTTGAAAAATACACGTATGAAGCGTATGGATTTAAAATCCTGTATGCCTCCGACAATTTTATCGGGAGATTTTACAGGAACTTTGAATTGATACCATTTAATTGTTGTGGAAGTCCCGTTTGGCAATCTGCCCGTAGTGGCTTCCAGTTCATCGGTGATATAATTCTGCCCAACAACCATTTTTGAAGGGTCAAGGTCAATGCGGTACTGAAAATACCTTTCTCCTTCACTAAGGGTATTATCCCTGTTTATGTCTTCGCCATCCGGTAGTGTTGTGGCTTGCATGGGATAGCTCACACCATAAAGGTCTTGTGTTTGCTGGTCGGTAGGAGAATTTCCCTCTGTAAGATTGAATTTTTTATAGCGCTGAAGTATTGATTTGCTTTCATTATCGTAATCAGGACCTCTGAAATAATGAAAATCATCGCCTGATGGGTCAGCAATAGCATTTTGATAGGCGACAGAGCCTGTCCCCACATGATTTATTATACGGTTTATGTAATCACTGAAAAAGATGTTTTCGTTGCCTGAATTTATACCATCCAAACCCACATCCTGATAAGGCCTGGCACTTTCGTTGTTGTCAAAAGAATTAGTCAACGGCTGAAGGCTTGGGACTATACCCCACGCGGTAGTGTCAACATCTTCCGTTGTGCCGTCGGGTGGCAATCCGTTTTCAATGCTTTTACGGGAATCTTTCAGAACATCTTCCGAAATATCTCCCAGGTTAATATACATTTGACCCCCTGTGTGTGAAGTATTATACACAAAAGGATCCATCATCCAGAATTCAATATATTCGATATTGGTTTCTTCAAAATCTGTTGACTCTATCCGGCGCATCATACCCCCCCAGCGGGTATCCGGGTCTATCAGTTTCCCGTCAGGGCCTATACCTTTTGAATATCCCTCCGAACCATCCACATCATAATTATACGAGCCTCTTTCCCAAGGATAATATGCCATGTTTAACACAGCAATATTAGAAGGAAGGTTGTTTTCAGGTTGCCTGTTGGGAAAAACTTCCTGTTCATAAACTTCTCGTGCAAAATGATTTGAAATGTCGTCAGTAGTAATATTGGGTGGCAATTGATTGTTATCGCGGTAAAAAACAGAAGGGTCAATCACATACCAGGCCAACCTTGCTCTGTTATAGTTAAACGCCAAATTGGAATTCAGCACAGCTTCAGGAAACAAATCGGTTTGCCCCTGAGGAGTACTTGCTAAAAACCAACTTCCCACATTTCGGAGGTCAATGGTTGATTTACTGCTTTCAAAATCATCAATATATGACGTTCCTGTTTTCCCAATTGCCTTGGAATGCCCGGGAATAAGGTTGGCAAATTCAGCATTTATAGAAACATTGGAAGGGGCTTTTGTTTCAATTAATGGTAAAAGGTCAACTAATTTTGTCAGCCAGCGTGCCTCTGTAGTGTAAGCTCCGTCAACACCCCATATGGTGTTTGAGATAGGCTCATCGCCAAAATTCACTTTTTGTGTCAGCGGCTTTTCGGTAAGGTTAAGCACAGTGCCTCCGATATTGAGGTTTTTGTTGACCATATAATCCACTCTCAAGCCCATGAGTGTTTTGGTTTGGATACCAAAAGTGCTGTTGTTTTCCAAAGAAATATTTACGGGAGTTCCGGAGTTCAGAATACCTTCATTTATAATTTTAACTCTTCCCAGCGTGTAATCAACGGTATAATCAACATTTTCTGTCAATGGTATTCCTCCCGCAGTAACTTTGACGGACCCCTGAGGCACATTCATAGCCCCAAGGGATATTTCCGAGCCGGAGGCGGATTTATAAAAACCCTGAAGGGAAAATTTATTTCTGTCTGGATATTGCTGTGCCCCGGTTTTTGTCATGCTGTAGAGGGAATCGTAACAATATTTGTCGGCTATAGGATTAAGCAAAGGGTTTCCGCCTGTGATAGCTTGTCGAAGGTTGCTTCCGAATGGTTCAAGAACAGGAAAGAATATTCTTCCGTTGGTTGATTGTATCAACCCCCCACCGGTAGCCGCATTATCAATAAAATCAAAAACTCCGTCAGGAACAGGGTTTTGATTCATATCAAGGCGGTCACAGCCCAACACCCGGATGAGAGGCTTGCCATCAATTGCCCCTTCAGTAATGTACCCCATGGGAATTCCTTGTTCTTCTCCTGAATATAAAACATTCAGCCTGAAATCCTGAGAATTGATTTGATATCCTCCAATAGAGTACACGTTTTTCATCATCAGTTTGTACATAGGAGTTTTAGTGTTCAAGGTAGTGCTCTTAAGCAGTTTCAGCATCAGGCAACTCGGCGCACTGACTCCCGTTCCTGTCATTTCCCCAACCTGATACACCGTAGTGTCACCAACGAGGGTGTACTGATATGCGACAGCCAATACCTGGTCTGAGTTCAGGGAAGTATTAAGTGAAATAAAGCCCAGCTTGCTGTTAAAAGTATATTCCGATGGTTGTAAACGCCTTGCAAGTTCAACCTTTTCATAGTCAAGGCCCGAAACCATTCCCAAAGAAGCAAGATAATTATTAACATTATTCAGGTTTCGTATTTGCCCCGGATCCACCAGAAAGGTAATCAAATCATTAGCTTCGTTATCGGGATAGTAACCGGTCTGATGTACGTTGCCATTAAATATTTTCTGTGCCTCGCCCAAATCCTGAAATGCAACAATGTTGCGATTGTCTGTTGTAGCCGCTCCAATATTTGTAAGCCAAACTTCTATGTTGGTAATATTGATGTTCGAGTTGATAATCGGAAGTTTTTTCAGCGAGTTTTCGTAATTGTCACGGTAATAATGTGAAAGAAAAAAGTGTTTGTTTTCCTCATATTGGTCAGCCTTAACATTGAATTCGCTTGTTTGTGCTCCTCCCGAAACGGTAATATTTTCGGTATTGCTTTCTTGTTGAGACCAAAGTCCCGTAATTGTTGCCCTGCCGAATTTTAATTTTGTTTTAATACCAAACAAAGATTGGCTTCCTGTAATTAAGGTACTGTTCAGGGGCAGTGTAACATCTCCTGCTTCAATTAATTGAATAATATCATCTTCTTCGCCTTCATATTTCAGGTTCATCTTGTTTTCAAAATCAAAAGACGATTCTGTATTGTAGCTTACCATAAATTCGATTCGTGTACCTATTTTGGCTGTTACATTAAGCTGTATTTTTTCCTGAAAATCAAAATTTGTGGTGCGGCGCTGTTTCACATCGAGTGCAGGGTTGTTGGTTTTGGTTGAGATAACCCCAAATATCAGTTCCGCAGAGCCTGAAGGGCGAATATCTATAGTGGTGCCTCCGAATATCTTGTCAAATACTTTGTTGTTGATATGAATTTTGGGAATAATATTTCCATCACCTTTTGAACCGCGGTTGGCTTTATTCCTGTCGTGCCAATATTGCTGCAAGGCTTGGTCCATGTCAAAATTGGTATATTCATCAAAACTCATATAGTTTGACGGGCGGTATTCAAGCGTTCCGACATTATTTTTAATAATATATTCATTATTTTCCGGGTCATACACAACCTCGGTTTGCACATTGGACGGGTTGTTCATGTAAAGCCCACCGTTTTGTCCGGCATCATAGGGATTTCCGCTATTATCATCAAAAGGAAATTGGAGAGAATCCGGCGGGTTGGTATCGGGGGGCAATATAAGTTCTTTTTTGGCAACACTATAATTGACAGGAACATGAACACTGCTGGCAATAGCGATTGACAGTAAGAATAAGGCTGCTAAAATTTGAATTATATATCTGGCTGCTTTCAACAAGACTGGTGTTTAATGCTCTTTCAATTATAAAATTTTCAATGTTTTTTTTATCAACTCTTCAACAGTCTCAATATTTACATCAGATTTTAGTATCCTGTCAATGGCTTTTTCTGCATTGTTTTTATTAAAACCCAATATTATCAAACCTGATAAAGCTTCTTCTTTGTATTTATTGTGCAAAGGCATAACAACATCCTGTTGTAACGCAATTTTTGCATATTTATTTTTCAGTTCTATAATGATTTTTTGCGCTGTTTTCGAACCAATACCTTTTACCCGTTCAAAAGCCGCTACATATCCGTTTACTAATGCACTAATCACTTCGTCTGTTGTCAGGGATGAAAGTATTAAACGGGCAGTATTTGCCCCCACGCCATTTACTGAAAGCAAATTAATATATAATTCACGTTCATTCGGGGAGTAAAAGCCATAAAGAGTAATTCCCACCGGAGTTGTTGCTTCGTTTTTAACCGCCATATACGTAAATAAGCGGCATTTAGTTCCAATTTCTCCAAGTTTTGAAAAGGTATTCAGGGAGATATTCATAAAATACCCTATTCCGCCAGTTTCAAGAATCGCATAGGCAGGATTTTTCTCAGTAAGAGTACCTTCTATATAAGAAATCATGGTATATTAAAAGGCACAAATTTACAAAACTTCCTGAATAGCCAAGTCAAGTGCCTGTTGTAATATTTCTTGTTGTGGTTTTTGAATAAAGTCATTATCTACCAGGGCCTGTGTCATTGCTCTGGCTTCCCGGATGTCTTTCTCTGCCCTGTTAAAAGCTTCTTCACGGGAAATTGTTATACGTGCCACACCGTCTTTTATTGCTTGCATAGCAACATCCGCTGCCTCTTCGGGAAAAACCGAAGCTTCATTCATGTTGGGAACAATATTTTCGGGGCTGATACCGCGTTTTTCGGCATAATTTGCGAGGGAATGTGCGGCAGCAATAGCCATATTGTCGGTGATCTTTTTAGCACGTACCATTAATGCACCCTTAAGGATTCCCGGGAAGCCGATGGAATTATTCACCTGGTTTGGAAAGTCTCCACGCCCTGTCGCCACGATATATGCCCCTGCTTCTTTAGCTGCATAAGGGTAAATTTCAGGAACGGGATTGGCACAGGCAAAAACAATGGATTTTTCAGCCATAGATTTGACCCATTCTTTTTTTACAGTTTCCGGGCCGGGAGTTGATAAGGAAATAAGAATATCGGCACCTTTCACAGCTTCTTTAATATTTAAAATTTTATGCGGGTTTGTTTTTTCGCAGAGCTCCCATTTGCGGTAAAAGCGTGGGTCGTTTTTAATATCCTCTCTGCCGGTATGTAACGAACCTTTGGTGTCAAACATGATGATTTTCTTAGGATCTCCGCCATCCGTGATAAAAAGGCGCGCAATTGTTGTATTGGCTGCTCCGGCTCCAAAAAGCACGACTTTCACATCGGATATTTTCTTATTCGCAAGTTTTAAGGCGTTGAGAAGTCCTGCCAGCGTAACACAGGCTGTTCCCTGAGCATCGTCGTGCCAAACAGGAATATCACATTCTTCACGCAGTATATCAAGAACTTTGTAACAATTGGGCTGTGAAATGTCTTCAAGATTAACAGCGCCGAAACTATGCTGAACCATTTTCACAAACTGTATGATTTTATCGGGGTCATTCTGCCCTTTGTCATTTTTACTGTCAACACATAAGGCAACGGCATCAATACCTCCAAGGTATTTCATCAGGAAAGCCTTGCCTTCCATAACGCCCAGACCTCCCGAAGGCCCGCAATCCCCGTCGCCCAAAACACGTGTGGAATCGCTGACAACAGCAACAAAATTGCCCCTGTTGGTTAGCTGAAATGAAGCATCAACATTGTCACGTATTGTTGTGGAAATTTTAGAAACTCCGGGTGTGTACCACACATTGAACCAGTTAAACCCCATAACGGGTGCTTTGGGAACTGTCTGTATTTTTCCTTCATAAAAACGGTGAACGCTTTCGGCAAGTTTTTTTAAAAATATTGTTTTTGCTTTTGCAATTTGTTCTTGTGTAAAATTTTTAGGAAAAGCTTTATTTAAGTTTGATAAGTCCAGTTGTATTTTTTCCATATATTTTTTAAATTATGTTGTTTTTAATAGAATGTAAAAGTACATTTTTCAATTGAAAAATTTTTTTTAATGGTGAATAATTTTTTTGCTTTTTATATTAATAACATTTGTTTTTTTATGAAAAATGATTTACTTTTGGACTTTACTGAAGTTAGGTAAAAACCGAATTTTTTAAATGATTAATATCCAGAAAAATGTTTGACAAAAAAGTCCTTAATGCCTGTTCTGTCATCATTGGTGTTTTCTTCATCTTCTCTGGTTTCGGAAAAGTTTTAGATACGGCTGCTTTTAGTAAACTAATTGCACAATATGGGTTCAGCTATTTCATGGTTCTTTCTCCTGTTATTGTTATTTTAGAAATTTTTCTTGGGCTTTTACTAATCTTACTAATAAAACCAAAGTCTTCTGCTTTTTATTCTTTTTTACTATTGATATTTTTCACAGCCGCATTTGCTTATGCGCATTTTTCAAAAGGAGTAAATGACTGCGGTTGTTTCGGAACTATGAAACATACAAATATTTCCCCCGCATTTTCATTTGTTAGAAATCTGCTATTGATCATATTATCATTTCTAATTTGGCTCAAATACCCGAGCGAAAAAACTTCAACAGCAAGGTGGAAATATTATGTTATCATTTTAATTATGGGAATTTCAATTTTTATCGCGGGATATACCTTCGAAAATCCTTTTATGAGCTCAGGGAAAAAAAATAAACATAAATTTCAAAATTTACCAATTAAAGACACTCAATTGTCAAAATATCTCACAACTTCTTACGATAGCACATACCTGGTTTTTTGTTTTTCCTATAATTGTCCGCACTGCTGGAATTCTATAGAAAACCTTAATCATTTTAAAGAAACAAGGGCTGTGGACAGCATTATCGCCTTTTCTACCGGAAGCCCCACTGCCAAAGATTTTTTTAATAAAAATTTTTCGCCGGACTTTTCAATTATTGAAATGCCAGCAGATACAATCAGTATTTTAGCAGATGGATTTCCCACAACTTTCTTTATAATTCATGATACAGTTAAATTTGTTATCCAATCCGTATTGCCATCACCGGTAACATTTAAAAAGCAATATTTTCCACAATAAATTAAAATTTTTAACCCATGAAATCAAAACTAATGAAGTGTATCGTGCCGGTAAGTTTCGGACTGATACTGGCTGTTATCAGCATTTCCGGTTTTTTAACCAGCTGTGTTGACATTGATAACTGCACCGACCCCGACTATCCTTATTGGTGTTCTTCGGCAAAACACTGCTGTGGTTACGAATATACAGACGGTCACGGCACATGTTACAACACTCTTGATGGTTGCAGGGCCTCGGGCTATGCTTGTGAGCATTGTTGGGTAGAATAACTATTTTTTATCTCCTAAAAAGGAATAATTTTTCTTTAAATATGTGGTTATTTGTGTTAGCTATGTATGTGTTTTGTTAACAGCATAATTATTATGGGGAAAAAAATCAGATTAAGGATTAACAATAACAAAAGTTATTTTCATTATACTGTTTTTTTATTGTTTTTTTTCATTTTTATTTCTTCCGCCAACAGAAATTTTGCCCAAAAAAACTTACCCGCAGATAACCTTTGTGGCGAATGGTGGACACCCGAAAACCAGGGCCGGATTATTTTTTTCAAAGACGGAACTACCTATTCCGGGAAAGTAAGCTGGTTTAAAGTTCCTAACGATCCCGAAACCGGGAAGCCCAAACTGGATAAACATAACCCAAACCCTGCATTGCGTAAAAGGCCTGTTATGGGACTTGTTCTGTTTTATAACTTCAAATACGATCCTTCAAAAAATAAATATGTTGACGGAAAGCTTTATGACTCTGAGCATGGAAAGACATACTCCTGCTGGATAAAATTGACAAGCCATAATGTTCTTGAGTTGCATGGCTATGTTGGTTTTTCGCTTATCGGAAAATCTGTTTATTTCACCAGGGTACAAAAATAATTTGCGGATGCAGACAGTTGTTGTGTTGACCGGAGCGGGTGTAAGTGCCGAAAGCGGTATAAAAACCTTCCGCGACAGCGACGGGTTGTGGGAAGAACACCGCATCGAGGATGTTGCCACATATGATGCCTGGTTGAGGAACCGCGATCTTGTACTCGAATTTTACAACCAACGCAGAAGGCAACTGGCGAAAGTGGAACCTAATGCCGCCCATTATTCCCTGGCAAAACTCGAAAAAAAATATAACGTTCATATCATTACTCAAAATGTGGACAACCTGCATGAACGGGCGGGTTCAAAAAACATATTGCATCTGCATGGCGAACTCACCAAAGCCCGGAGCACTCTTGACGAAACCCTGATTTATGACATCGGGTTTAATGACATTAAAGAGGGCGACAAATGTGCGAAAGGTTCGCAATTGCGACCACATATTGTTTGGTTCGGCGAAGCTGTGCCCAACATAATGCTTGCAGCTACCCTGGCAAAAAAAGCAGACATTTTATTGATTATAGGGACTTCCCTGCTTGTTTACCCTGCCGCTGGCCTTATTGACTATGCGCCGACTTCTGTTCCGAAATATTACATAGACCCGAAAGCGGCAAATTCATCACATTATAAAAATCTCACTGTGATCAAAGAAAAAGCCGGAACAGGAGTGCCGGCTTTGGTGGAGAAAATGCTTCAGGAATAATTTTTACCAATCTTAAGTCCTAACGGGACAATCCCAAAGGGAATGAATATTGGCAGATAATTATTAACACTTAGATTATTAATTCCTATAGGGACGAAATACATTTTTACCGTACCAATAAAATATATTTTAAGAATTTGACAAAGCCATCAAGGCTGAAAATTATTTTATATAAAATACTTGCTTTTAATATATTTCTTTTTTAATTTTACAAAGAAAATCTTAACACATCATTATGAAAACATCAGCTTTGAATCTTTACAGGTCTTTTGTAAAAGTATCAGTAGTTCTACTGTATATTGTTACACTCGGTAGTGTCAATGCTTCCTCTTTGACTACATCTCCCAAAAGCAATGACCCCGCTATTCCGCCGGCCCAAATCAGCATTACTTTAACACCTTATGTATATCCGAACGGGTTTAACACCAGTTGTTTTGGATACAAGGACGGCAGTATAAACCTTACAGTCAGCTGGGGAAAAGCACCCTATCATTTTAAATGGAGTAACGGCGAAACCACAGAAGACATCAGCGGCCTGCCCGCCGGATATTATAAGGTGGTGGTGGTTGACTCGAAAAACAACGAAGCTACTGCCGAGATAACCTTACAGGAGCCCGACCCCAAGCAACAGCCCGAAATAGCATCGACGGTGTATATGTATCCCAACGGTTATAATATCAGTTGTTATAATTGCTTTAACGGTATCATAGAACTCACCGTTACCGGCGGCTCCGGTAATTATGGCTTTGACTGGAGTGACGGAGCTGTTACGCAGGACCGCGCAGGGCTGGGCGCCGGAGAATATTCGGTGACTATAAGTGACAACAGCTCCTGTGGCAACGGAGAAAAATATTATTTAAGTTTTAACCTCCGTGAGCCCGGCAAAGAGGGCTGGACTATGGACGGTAATTACAACACCAGCCCTCCCGGCCAGTTTATAGGCACAGCCGACAATAATGACCTGGTTTTTAAAACCAACGGCATGGAACGCCTTACCATAAGCAAAGATGGGAATGTGGGGGTAGGAGTCAACAATCCTGATACAAAGCTTGGCGTAAATGGAAATATGAATATTACAGGGATATTAAAAAGTGATAGCCTTGCAGGCGACGGTTTTAAATTTGACAGTACTTCTGCAAAAAGTTATAATCTTGTTTATGCCGACGAAGTAGGCACGATTATAACCCTTTCAGATCCCTTTGTTGTCGGGACACAGATACATTTTTGCGGCACACCTTCGACAGCATGGTTTCTGGGGGGAAATCAAATCAATAGTACAAATGCCAATGCTAATTATATTGGAACATGTAATTATAGGCCATTCCGAATATTCACAAACGGTTCAGAAAGGTTCAGAATTACAGAGGATGGAAATTTAGGTATAGGTACTGATGATCCTGAAAACTATAAGGCAAAAATTGATGCTGGAGAGGATAATGGGCTGTGGATAAAAACCACACACGGTAATTCGCAATACGGGTATTGTTTTAAAATGGATGTTGATAGAGATGATACGAAGGCAATGGCTGTTTGGAATTCAGGCATTGAAAATTTTTTAGTATATGGCAGTGGAAGAGTTTTTGCCAGGGAAATTACAGTCTCATTAGGAACGCTTGGAGATTTTGTTTTTGATAAGGATTACAATCTTATGACAATAAGAGATTTAGAAAAATTTATTTATAAAAACCACCATTTGCCAGGTATCCCATCAGCAAATGAAGTAAATTCAAATGGTTTAAATGTCGGAGAATTTCAAAATCTATTACTACAAAAAATTGAAGAGTTAACATTGTATGTTATTGAGCTTAACAAGAAGAATGAGGAGATGGAAAAAGAAATTTCAAAACTGAAAAACGAAAACAAAAATGATTAAAATAATAATAGCTTTTTATTTATCATTATTCTCCCTATACTGTATATCTCAAAACTCAGAAAAAAATGATTCAACCAGATATGCAAGTAATTCCATTTTTTTTGAAATAGGCGGTAATGGAGGATTATATTCTTTTAATTATGACAGGGTAATATCCGTTAAAAAGAATATTATAAATCTTCAAAAGACTGAATAATTATGAAAAAAATTTTTTTGATTTTAATAGCAATAGCATCTGTTACATCAGGTTGTGTAAAATATAAAGAAGGACCGTGTATGAGCAGAAGTTCTGTAAAAGGGAAACTATACGGCTATTATAATTTGACAACTTATTCTGTTGATAACGCAGACTCTTTAATTTTATTTAAGGATTATTATGGAACTTCAGTTGAAATATATTATAACGAAGTATATTCTTATGATGTTTTAAGAATTGTTGGGTATCGTGTAGATGGTGTTTTTATTGATATGGTTTGTTTTTGGGAATTAAGTGAAGATTATAAGATTTTTGACATTTATGATTCTAACGCCAATGGTATTTATGGTACTGGTCCATTTAAAAATAAAACATCTGCTTGGTACATTTTAAGGTTAACTAACGATGATATTAAAATGAAAACAAATTTTAACAACAAAGAATATCTAATAAAATTTGAAAATGTATTTTAATAAAAAAATGATGAAAAATCTCAACATTAAGATTGTTTTTTTTATTTTATATTTTTTTTATTCCCCAATAATTACAACATGTCAAATTAAAACCGATCTGATTAAGTATTGGTATTATAGAGAAAGATTAAAGTATTTCGTTGTGCCTGGTGAAAAGCATGGTGAAAGTCAACTGATTTGCGTAAGAAATCATCTATGGGCTGATAATGATTTTCTTAATAACGATATTACAGACACATTAGTTCATCCTAAATCAAAAAACGCCGATTACGGCCAGCATGGGAAACATACAGGTTTGTATATTGGTATGCTTGCGACAGAATATTATTTGCTAATGAGAAATGAGCAATATGAAGATGCGGCCAAAACATACAACGAACTTT
The DNA here is from genome assembly GCA_023228145.1 of Bacteroidales bacterium. Lineage (NCBI taxonomy): Bacteria > Pseudomonadati > Bacteroidota > Bacteroidia > Bacteroidales > Bacteroidales bacterium. Next base: position 41,559 of record JALOBU010000008.1, read on the forward strand.
ATTTAGCTTTAAATGCAGTAAAAAAATATTGGGATGAAAAAGCAGAGCCGTACTGGGAACAAGATGAAAGTTTTAATGGCTTTTTTATTAGGGGTAATGTTGCTTGCGATTTCTTTAATCCTAATTCTTATAACGGACAAACATCTTCTGGAAAAACACATCTTGAGTTACTTAATAAAAACCTTACCCAGGGAAATACATGGGAGGGGTATTATACCGAACCCCCAGCTCAAGACCCAAGTGTAATTAATTCTACATATAATTTTCATAATTTACCAAGAGGCCATCCCGGCTATGTTGATCACCGAACATCCAAGGCTTGCAATGGAAATTATGATTTTTCAATAACACCACAAGAATTTAACGGGCATCCCGAAAGTATAAGCAAGGATGAGGCTATTTTTTTATTAATGGGTATTGAATTAACAATAAAATTAACTGCTGGTTCATGTTATGCGCTTGCTTCCAGTATGAAAGAAAAAATTATACGATTTTTGATCAACAGAGATTATTTATATGGTAATTTAATGTATCGTTTGTACGAACCGGATGGTCATAAAATTTGTGATGCAGAGGGAGGAAGTACTTATATGTATTCAGTGCCTCTACTTTTGGAACTTGGAATGGTGCCAGCACTACTTGAGACCATTGTATGGCAATTTCTTTCCTCCACATCTGCCCCCGCATCAAGTGATCCAGATTTAACAGCAGTACTTGGCGCAATAAGCAATTCATGGATTAGCACAGGTTCTAGTTTAAATGTTATATGTGAGCCTCATAATTGGGAAACATTTTATATATTATTGTGGGAAGTTTTACACAACACGAAAAAGTCAGATAATTTTCAAGAAAATTTATGTACTAAAGCCTTAGACCAACTTAATGCATCTCCATGCGAAGGCCCATATAGTTATCGTTCGGATTATTATAAAATATGTTTAAAATATGATAATGAAGGAAAATGTATTAAAGAAAAATGGGAATATGAGGGATATGGTATTTATTCTTCTGGAATAGGCTGGACATCTACCTATAAATGGTCAAAAGATAAAATGTGGCAAAATCATGGCGATTGGTATACCGGGAATTATCATGGGTTAGACTATATGCTCCTCTATAACTTATATCACATTATCAATTATGAAAATTGTCCGCATTACGTAAATTACGTTGACAGAAAACTTGCCGGGTATATGCCCATTAATAAGCAACTGGGCTTACCAAACAACAATCCTCAAGGCCCACCCGATAACCCTGTTTTTTATGAGTTTGGCACAGATTTTCGGCCAGCAAAATTTGTTGCCTTTAACACACTGGAATCCACTCAGGAAATAGGCCTTCAAACACAACCAGTGATTACTGATAATCCGGGCAATGTAACTTATGTTGCCGGCACTTCCATACATTTGAAACCCGGGTTTAAAGTTAAAGAAGGTTGTTATTTCCATGCGTATATTAATGAGCTTCATTGTAACGAATATGCTGGCGGGGCAAAAAACACAACAGTTTCTGATTATCCTGATAATATGCATATTCCTTTTTATGACTCGCTTATATCAGCACAAAAAACACCTTATGACCTGAAAGTTGACGAAGACACCGGCATGAGCAACTATGTTAAACTCGAATGTCCCGTTGATACTTTGCGTTTTAAGGGCATCAACGGCGACACCATTGATGAACTGCATACCTACTATTGGGATTTCGGCAACGGAACAACTTCAACGGAAGTGGACCCAAAAGTTTTTTATGAGCCGGGAACTTACAATTTCACACTCATACTAACCGACACCAACGGTGTTTCGGATACCATGAAAGTTGTACTTGAAGTGCCTGATTGCAGGGGTACTTTATGCGGCACCCTCACCGAAAGCCCCGCCTGCGGCTCTGCTCCTCTCCCTTATGATACTATTTATCTTGTGGATACCAACGACAATATCGTGCAAAACATAACCGCTGCGGTAACAGATTCAAACGGGTATTTCTGTTTTTACGATCGCGAGCTGAAAGCCCTTGACAGCACAGCCCTCTTTGGTTTCAAATCCGGTAAGGGCTATGTCATTGAAGACACTACTCTCCGAACTATACCAGAATGGTTCGCCCTCAGCCCTCTTCAATTAAATATTACAGATATTCCAAAACCGGAATGGACAAGGCAGTACTTTGGTGCCTCAGACCCCTTAAATTTAGTTGCAAAGACCATAGACATTAATGAAAATATCCATGTACTGGGCGCACAATATTACAATATCTCAAATACGGATTTATTGCTGCTTAAATATAATTCGGATGGAGATTTGCAGTGGGTAAGAACCTATGCCAGCCCTGGAAATATTTCCGACAACCCCGTGAATTTATGCACGGATTCGCTGTGTAACATTTATATTATTGGAAATAAGGGAGTGTACTCATACAATGTTGATTTTCTGGTTCTGAAATATGATTCGTCGGGAACACAGCAATGGATGCGGCAATACAATGCAGGAAAAAGCCCTACAAGCCAGGACTATGTTACGGATTTAGTAACGGATAATCACGGGAATTTATATGTAAGCGGGTATAGCATTGAACAAAACGCTCTAGTAAATCTGGTAACAATAAAATATAATGCCCTGGGTCGGCAGCAATGGGTCAGAACATTTTTTAGCGGCGATTACAGCCAGAATCCGGGTATTTATAATGCAGACCTGAGCGTTGATAATCTTGGAAATACTTATTTGGCCGGCAGTTGCATAGATGTTCCGGGCAATAATACCAAATATCTGATAATAAAAAGAAATCCGGCGGGCGATGTTCTGTGGACGGTAAAAAAAGATATCAACTTGTCCGGCCCCGACAATGCAACAGGAATGGCTCTTGATAAAGCAGGCAACATCTTTGTTACCGGCAATTCAGGGACTGTAAAATATGATAATGATGGTAATTTTATCTGGCATCAGCCGGGTAACTTCAATAAAATTCTTGTAGATAACTCTGATAATATTTATGTGGGAAATATCGGCCCGGCAGACTTTCTGAAAAAATACGACAATATTACAGGAAATGTATTATGGTCTTTAAATGAAAATCCGGTTTATGATTTTTTTGTGGACCGCAACAACAACATTTATTTTGGCTCAACAGATAATTGCTGGAAAGCAGATTCTGCAGGGAATATAGTGGCTTCGATAACTTTTCCGTATCAGGCCGTTTCTGCATGTATTTCCCCCAACCTGAATTTATATGTAGCCGGATATGAGCCTCAAAACGACAGCAATTATGCTTCTTACAGTATTTATATGTCCAAATATTCTCAATGCCCTTCGCTGGCGCCTTTGAGAACGATGCTTAGCGTTTCACCGGAAGATGACCGGCAAATTAAAGTTGAGGAAAAACATTTTATGATTGTTCCCAATCCCAACAACGGAGAGATGTGGCTGATATCCAAAACCCTTATTGATTTTGGCACCTATATTTCAATTTATGATTTGACCGGCCGTGAAGCTTACAGGAAACAAATCAACGAAATGTCCGACAGGGTTCAGATAAGTACATCCGGGCTGGATAACGGAATATATCTTTATACGGTTATATCGGCACAGGGAAAAATGCTAGCAAAAGATAAACTGGTAATAATAAAATAAGATACAAAGAGCAGCAAGCCTTTAAATTACTGACGGGGTGACTGCCATTGCGCATGCTTTCGCGCAGTCACCCCGACAGTTAACGATTCACTTATTATTATACTTATTCATCGCGATATTCACGCCTTCGCAAACAAAACTGAGTATGGCATCAACAGCCACGGGTATCCGCTCAAGCATGATCTTTTCCTCTTCTTTGGTCCATTTTCCAAGCACATAATCCACCTGGTAGCCTTTGGCAAAATCATTGCCCACGCCAACTCTCAGTCGCGAAAATTCTTCGCTTTCCAAAGTCGTGATAATATGGTTCAGTCCGTTATGGCCGCCATCGCCGCCTCTGGCTTTCATGCGTAAAGTTCCAAGCGGCAGGTCAAGGTCATCAACCACCACCAGCAGGTTTTCGGCCGGGATGCTTTCGGCATTCAGCCAATATTTTATTGCTTTGCCGCTCAGGTTCACATAGGTGGCTGGTTTCAGAAGAAACAGCGTTTTCCCTTTGTGCGTAACCCGGGCAACAGCGCCATGCCTCCCGCTTGCAAATGACGCCCTGAGTCGTTGTGCCAGCGCATCCAGAACCACAAATCCGGCGTTATGGCGGGTGTTGGCGTATTCATCGCCGATATTGCCCAGGCCGGTGATAAGGTATTTTTTGGATTCGGACACTATCATAAGTACAAAAATAAAAAAAGCTGCCGATGTTTTATTTTCCCGGCAGCTTTGTGATACAAAGAAATTTATTTTTTCCCTTTTTCTTTGCCTTTGTCTTTACCTTTTTCTTCGGCGGCTGGGGCTTTAGCTCCTGCAGCAGCACCTGGTGCTGCGGCTGCCGGAGTGCCGGGAGCGCCGGGAGCAGCGGCTTCAGCAGCAGGAGCAACTTCTTCAACAACCCTTGTTACGGTTACAGCAACTACTGTATTATTTTTGTTTTCCGTAAACATAAAATTTTCGGTAGGAATATCTCCGATTTTTACCGATTGCCCTATTTCAAACGGGGTAATGTTAATTTCTATCTTTTCAGGCATGTGTGCCGGAAGGGCTTTGATTTTTAGCCGTCGGTACTTTTGAACCATGCGGCCGCCTTTTAACACACCGGCAGCTGTACCTGTAACAATCACAGGTATGTTCATCAATATAGGCCTGTCGGGATGCAACTCCAGAAAATCAGCATGAAGAATGTTGTCGGTAACAGGATGGTATTGTATGTCCTGAAGAATGGCATCCAATTCCTTGTCTCCCAGCTGAAGTTTCACATAGCAAACATCCGGTGTAAAAACGATGTTTTTAAAACTTTTTGCTTCGGTAAAAAAGTGTACTTGTTCTTTTCCGCCATAGACCACGCAAGGCACACCGCCTTCGTTGCGGATTTTTCTAGCATCTTTTTTCCCTACGTTCCCGCGAAGGGAACCGCTCAATGATACTACTTTCATTTTTTTTAATTTTAAGTGAATATTTATTATTTATTGAAGTGATGTAAATTTAAAATGGGAGCTTATGGATTCGCAATTTATAACGCTGTTGATTACATCAGCAAAAAGATTGGCGGTGGATAAAACATTAATTTTTTCGCATTGTATTGCTCTTTCATTCAGGGGGATGGTGTCGGTAACAATAACTTCTGTGAGGGCTGATTTTTCAATTTTTTCACATGCCTTATCGGAAAATACCGGATGGGTGCACATGGCGCGAACGCTGGCAGCGCCTTTTGATTTTATCAGGTCTGCTGCTTTGGTTATAGTTCCTGCCGTATCAATAATGTCGTCAACCAAAATTACATTTTTGTTTTCCACGTCTCCAATAACCACCATATTTCCAATTTGATTTGGCTTGGGGCGCTGTTTAAAACAAATCACCAGGTCGGCATCCAGATATTTGGCATAAGTGCCTGCCCTGCGTGTACCTCCGGTGTCGGGTGACGACATGGTTAGATTTTCAAGCTTCAGGCTTTGAAGGTATGGAACAAAAATGGTAGATGCATACAGATGGTCAACGGGTATGTCAAAATAGCCCTGAATCTGGTCGGCATGAAGGTCCATTGTAATCAGTCTGTTAATGCCGGAAGCCGTTAACAGATTGGCAATCATTTTTGAAGTTATCGGCACTCTTGGCTTGTCTTTCCTATCCTGGCGTGCAAAACCGAAATAAGGTATCACTGCGATGATATTTTTTGCAGAAGCTCTTTTTGCAGCATCAATCATCATGAATAACTCCAGAAGATTTTCGGCGGGCGGAAATGTTGATTGAATAATAAACACTTCATTACCACGAATAGTTTCGTCAAATGAAGGGCGAAATTCTCCGTCGCTAAAACAGGCATAAGAAACATCGCCGAGTTTTTTACCATAACTCAATGCTATTTTCTCAGCCAGGTATTTTGTTGCTCTTCCCGAAAAAATAGAAACTTCTGAAGACATAGCCTTTTTTTTGATGGTGCAAAATTAGAAATTTTTAGGCAAACAAACTATGGCAGTAATTATTTATTTGCAAAATAAAGCCGCATTATTACTAAAGCGGCCATTACATAATGAAAATAAATTTTTATTCTTTACTGTTGAGGGGGTCAACAAAAACTCTTGTTTTCATTTCGCGATCCAACAACAACAGGCCATGCCCTTTACCTTCCACCAACTTCAATTGTTCAAGGATTTCCGAAGCACTGGCTTCTTCCTCCACCTGTTCCGCTACAAACCATTGCAATTTGTTGTTGGTAGCGTGGTCTTTTTCCTGTATTGCAATATTTACAAGATTGTTTATCAGGGCTGTTACTTTTTGTTCGTGTTTCAACACTTCTTCAAAAACTTTTATTGGATTTTTCCAGTCGAAGGCGGGTTTATCAATAGCTGTTAATTCAACTTTACCGCCTCGTTCGTTAATAAAATTGAAAAAAATCATACCGTGGGCATTTTCTTCTTGTGCCTGTATTCGCATCCAATTGGCAAAACCGGCAAGGTTCATACGTTCAAAGTATGCTGCCATTGATAAATATAAATAAGCAGAAAAAAATTCTGCATTAATCTGACCATTTAATGCTTTTTCCATTTTTTTGGTTAACATAATATCCTCCTTTAATTAATTTTTTTGATTTTTTTGCAAAATTACAAAAATTATTTTATATAATTAGGTATTAAAATATTTATTTTAACCTTTCAGGGCATTTACCCCGCTGACAATTTCAATAATTTCCTTGGTAATAGCTGCCTGACGGGCTTTATTATAAGAAAGTTTCAGGGATTTAATAAGTTCCTCGGCATTATCCGTAGCTTTTTGCATGGCCGACATGCGCGCTCCCTGTTCCGAAGCCCATGAATCTAAAATTGCTTTATAAAACTGTATTCTTAAAGATTTGGGTACCAGTTCTTTTAAAAAAATGTTTTTGTCTGGTTCAAATAAATAATCTGTACTAATTTCTGAATTATCAACAGCTTGCGGGGATTTTTCTATTGGCAGAAATTGCTCAATGGTAAGTATCTGGGCAACAGCATTTTTAAACTGGTTATAAATCAGTTCTATTTTATCATAAGTACCTGCAGCATAAAATCCCATAAGTTTTTCGGCCAATATTTTTGTTTTTTCGTAATTCAGATTTTCATAAATATCATCATGGCTTTCGATGACCTTATATTGTTGTTTGGTAAAAAAATCAGTTGCTTTTTTCCCGATACACATTAAATGAATGTTTTCTTTTTCGTTCAGGTCGTTGTATTTTTCATGTATCTGTGTTACAGCTGCTTTAATAACATTAGAGTTAAAAGCTCCGCACAATCCCCGGTTTGAGTTTATGATAACGAGTAAAACTTTTTGAATTTTTCTTTTTTTAAAAAAAACTATATCATCGGGAGTGCTCATGCTGCTGCTTAATTCCGAAAGAATACCGCTTAAGCTGTTGGCATAAGGGCGCAGTTTAAGTATTGCACTTTGTGCTCTTCGCAATTTGGCTGCCGACACCATTTTCATGGCGCTGGTAACCTGTTTGGTAGTATTTACCGAAGCAATTCTGATTCTTACTTCTTTAAGTCCGGCCATTTGCCTTATTTTTCGTAACGGTAAATAATTTCTTGTGCTGCTTTTTCGAGCTCTTCCATCATTTCATCGGTCAGCATTCCTTTGCTTAGGTTTTCAAGAAGTTTCTTATGATACGAGTCCAGAAAATGTAAAAATTCTTCCTGAAAATTAATAATATTTTTGACAGGGATTTTTTGAAGTATCCCTTTTGTTCCGCAAAAGATGATTGCTATCTGGTGTTCGATAGACATAGGAGAATATTGCGGTTGTTTAAGTATTTCAACATTTCTTGCGCCTTTATCGAGCACGGTTTTCGTTGCGGCATCCAAGTCAGAGCCAAATTTCAGAAACGATTCCAGTTCGCGGTATTGTGCCTGATCGAGCTTAAGTGTTCCTGCAATTTTTTTCATAGGTTTTATCTGTGCGGCTCCGCCCACACGAGATACTGAAATTCCAACATTAATAGCCGGCCTGATGCCAGAGTTAAACAAAGTAGTTTCAAGAAATATCTGTCCGTCAGTAATTGAAATTACATTAGTAGGAATATACGCCGATACATCTCCTGCCTGTGTTTCGATAATTGGCAGGGCAGTGAGGGAGCCTCCTCCTTTAGCCAGATGGCGAATAGATTCGGGAAGGTCGTTCATTTTTTGAGCTATCTTATCCGATGAAATAATACGCGCAGCACGTTCCAGAAGACGGGAATGCAGATAAAATACATCTCCCGGGTAAGCTTCCCTGCCCGGTGGTCGGCGAAGCAAGAGCGACACCTCACGATATGCCACGGCTTGCTTGGATAAATCGTCATAAACAACAAGCGCAGAACCTCCAGTATCCCTAAAAAATTCGCCTATAGCAGCGCCGGCATAAGGTGCATAAAACTGCATAGCTGCCGGGTCAGAAGCCGTTGCGGAAACTACAACCGTATAAGGCATAGCGCCTTTTTCTTCAAGGGTTTTTACAATATTTGCTACGGAAGAACCTTTTTGCCCAACGGCAACGTAAATACAAAAAACCGGTTCTCCTTTGTCATAGAAAGCCCGTTGGTTTATTATTGTGTCAAGAGCTATAGCAGTTTTTCCCGTTTGTCTGTCGCCAATGATAAGCTCGCGTTGTCCCCGCCCAATAGGAATCATGGCGTCTATGGCTTTTATCCCGGTCTGCAGAGGCTGGTTAACCGGTTGTCTGAAAATTACACCAGGAGCTTTGCGTTCAATAGGCATATCATACAAATCACCGGCTATAGGGCCTTTACCGTCAATAGGTTGTCCAATAGTATTTATTACTCTTCCCAAAACACCTTTACCCACAGGTATGGAGGCTATACGGTTTGTTCTTTTCACCACATCACCCTCAATAATATTGTCGGTTTTTCCCAGAAGCACAACTCCAACATTATCTTCTTCAAGATTCAACACCACACCCATTACACCAGTTTTTTCAAATTCCACAAGCTCTCCCGAGCCCACATTAATGAGGCCGTAAACTCTTGCAATACCGTCTCCCACCTGAATAACAGTGCCGGTTTCTTCCAGCTCCGTTTCCTGGTTAAATCCTGCCAGTTGCTGGCGTAAAATTGCAGTTACTTCTGCGGGTTTTATTTCTGCCATTATCTTTAAATTAAAATTTTGGGATATAAATATTTACATTGTATTCTTTTTTCAGGCGGTTTATATTTCGCTTCACAGAAGCATCATATTGTTTGTCGCCTACTTTAAGAACAAACCCCCCGACAAGGTCGGGTTTAATTTCATTTTTAATTTCAACATTTGCTGCAAGTTGTTTCGAAAGAATTTCCTTCACGCGGGTAATTAAACCTTGGTCAGGAAAAACTGCTGTTTGAAAAACCGCCCGTTTAATGTTTTTAGATTCATCATAAAGTTCCGAATATTCTTTGGCAATTTCGGCAAGTATTATTTCTCTTTTCTTTTTTGTAAGAAATTCAAGAAATGCAAAAGATAAAGAGTCAAGTTTCTCGGCAAAAATCGCCCGAAAAATAGTATTTTTTTTAGAAACATTAATTACCGGACTCTGCATGATGCGCATAAAATCACGGCTGTTGATACTGACTTGTTTCAATAACTGCATATCCCCGAAAACTGCATCTGTTTTATTTTGGTCTTCTGCCAATAAAAACAAAGCTTTTGCATATCGTTTTGCTATTCTTTCGGATTTCATTACGGTGATGAGCTTAATTAAAGCTTATATCTTTAAGCAGTTTGTCAATAAAATCCTGTTGTTTGTTGTCTTTTGACAATTCTTGTTGTATCAATTTCTCTGCGATATCCACCGACAACAGTGCAACCTGATTCTTTAATTCTGTCAGCGCTTCCATTTTCTCATAATGTATACTGTCTTTGGCTGCCTGAACAATACGGTCTGCTTCTTCGTTGGCTTTAACTCTGGCATCTTCGATAATCTTTTCCTTGATAGCTCTGGCGTCATTCAAAAGACTGTCGCGTTCTTCTTTAGCCTCCTTAAGAAGTTGTTCGTTGCTGAATTTCAATTGTTTCATTTCGGCATGTGCCTTTTCAGCCTGTCGCAACGATTCGTCAATTTTGTTTTCACGCTCTTTCAGCATCTTAAGTACCGGTTTCCAAGCAAACTTTTTTAAAATCAACAATAACAAAAGAAATGACAGCGTCATCCAAAATATAAGCCCTATTCCGGGGGTTACTAATTCCATGTTATTATATTTTTATAATTGTTTAAAAAAATATCAACGTCCCTTTTATAATTTTTAAGAGAACAAGTAATGTTTTTTTAAATAAACAGAATCAGCAAGCAAACCACGATAGCAAAAAAAGCAACACCTTCAATAAGGGCTGCTGCCACAATCATATTTGAACGGATATCACCAACGGCTTCAGGCTGTCTGCCGATAGATTCCATGGCGCCTTTTCCGATATTTCCAATACCAAGGCCTGCGCCAATTGAAGCAATTCCTGCCCCGATGCCTGCCCCCATTTTTGCTATAGGAGCAAAATCAGCGGCTGCTTGTAATAAAACTGACATTAATGACATAATTTTTAATTTAAGTTAATTTATATTGTTTTTTTAATGTGCTGCTTCATGATGTTCTGCGGTCGCCATTCCAAAATAAAGTGACGAAAGCAAGGTGAAAACATAAGCCTGAATGAAAGCTACTAGTAACTCCAATAATCCCATAAAAACATAAAAGAAAACCGAGATGATTGAAAACCCGTATCCTGCACCAGGCGACATCTGACCGAAAATAAAGATCAGGCTGATAAATCCCAGAGCGATAATATGCCCGGCAGTCATGTTGGCAAAGAGACGGACCATCAGTACAAAAGGCTTTGTAATGACGCCGACAATTTCAACAATGGGCATTAATGGTATTACCTTCAACCACCAGGGCACGCCGGGAGCGTTGTATATTTCTTTCCAGTAATGTTTATTTCCGCTGATCGTGGTAATAATAAATGTAAACAATGCCAGCACCATCGTTACGGCGATATTTCCGGTAAGGTTTGCCCCGCCTGGGAAAAACGGTATCAGACCAAGCAGGTTGTTTATAAAAATAAAAAAGAAAATGGTCAGCAGGTAGGGCATGTATTTTTCATATCGTTTTTCACCAATGGCAGGCCTTGCAATATCATCGCGGACAAAAAGTATCAGTGGTTCCAGCCACGACTGCAAACCTTTTGGTGCTTCGTTCGGATGCTGTTTAAATCTGCGTGCAATAGAAATAAATATCCAGCAGATAAGAATGACGCTAATAAACAGGGAGGTGACATTTTTGGTAATAGAAAAATCCAGGGGCGGTTTTGCGGTCTCGTCCACCTTAACGATTTTTCCTTTTTCATTAAGTTTGTATCCTTTATATTCGGCTGTTCCGTGATGAAATTTTGACGACATGAAGGCGACAATTTTTCCATCATCATAAAGTATCACAGGCAAGGGAATGCTGAAATGTGTTTCGCCGAAATTGGCAATATGCCATTCGTGGGCATCGGAAATATGCTCAATGATAGTTTTTCCGGCATTAAAGGGCTCTTTTTCTTCAGCTTTACCAACAAATGGGCATGAGAAAATAATTAAAGCAAAAAAAATCAAATAATACTTAAAACTACCCATTTTCGAAAAACATAATAACATATTGGCCACTATCTTTTTTGAAGCAGGGCAAATATAGTTAATCTTCTTTAATCAAATGAAAATTTTAAAAAAGAAAATTAATGGCAGTATTTTAAAATTACATTTTCGGCATCAGAATAACCAAGTTTGAGGGCAATTATCATTTGCTGGCATCCTTCGTCTATTTCATCGTTCACCAACAATGCAATACCATAATTGTAATAATTTAATCCTTTTTCAGGCTTTATTAAAATAGCTTTTCTAAAATCGGTTTTTGCACCTTCAGGGTCTCCACTCAGGCTTTTGACAATACCCCTTTGTCCATAAGCTTCTTCATAATTTGAATCCAACTCAACAGCAACATTATAGTTTTCAATCGCCATATCATACTGTTTCAGATAGTAATAAGCCAGGCCTTTATTGTAATATGCCTGCGGGTCGGTAGTGATATATAATAACGCCACATTAAAATCAGCTAAGGCACTTTCAAAATTCCCATCATTTGCTTTTTCAACGCCATTCAATAGATATTTCTCATACATAAACTCATAGGAAATTGTAACTGAAGAATCTCCCATCGTTATCTCCATGGCATTTCCATTATCCCTGATAATAATTTTGTTTTTTATACTGTCAACGGCTTGTGCATAAACAAAGCACGAAAACATGGTGGTTGCTATATATGTAATTAATCTCTTCATGGTTCTTTTATGTTTAATAAAAGGACAATGAAAAAGGTAAATTAAAAAATATTATTTTTTAGGCAGATTATTTACAAGAAAGACTACGTCAAAAATGAGAAACAGTATAAATACCAACAGGAAAGATATTAGAAAATTAACGGCATCGCCTCGAAACATAAAGGCATATATAACCATAATGATAATAAAAAAAATAAACCTTAAAAATGTTACCATCATAAATGCTCTAATAAAGCTCGCCGGTTTCTCTGAAGTTACTGACAACAATATCAGGTTTGATAAAAAGGATACAGCAAAGAAAAAGGGTACCAGGTAGGGCAATGTAACAGTAATATACTTACTGTTAACAGTGAAATAAATTATCAATGATATTATTTCCAGCAACACTGAAAACAATAATGTTTGTAATAATAACTTTTTTCTCTTTTCCAATTATTTTTTTTTTATAAAATCTTTTATTGCCACATAAATAGCCACAGCAACTGAGCAAAATGACAATACAACCGTAAACACAGGAAACTTAAATTCAAGCCATTTATCAAGCAAAACACCCCCCCCAACGCCTAAAATAATAATCACCAGCATCTGTATGGCGATACTGGAGTATTTGGCATAATTATCAATAGGGATTTTTGTTTTTTTCATCCGGGGTTTTTATGGTGGCCTCAGGTTTATAGCTTTTGTCTTGCGACATATTGCAGGTGCCTGTAAAATTTGCACCTGATTCCACGGCAAATTTTCCGGCAACAATGTCACCATTTACCTTTGCAGAAGCTGTCATAGAAAGTAATTCGGTAACTGCGATTTTTGCTTTTACGATGCCCGAAATATCGGCGCTGTTACAAACGATTTCCCCCTCAATAGTTCCGGTTTTTCCCACAACCACTTTCCCTTTTGTAATTACTGAACCAGTCAAAGAACCGTCAATTCGGATATCCCCGTTTGAATTAATATCTCCTTTGATGGACGTTCCGACTCCAATAATGTTTACAACCGGGGTTTCAGTTTCAATTGTTTTAGCCATTTTATTTTTGCTGTATTTTATAATATTTATTAAAAAACTTCAGGTATTTATCAACGTCTTTATTTTGATAAAACAAGGGGTAGTTGGCTGCAGAAATCACAAAATGCCTGTAACTTGCATTTTCCAATATTTTAACCAGGCCCTGATTGTTTTGAACAGCGTTGAGATAATCCAATGCTTCGTTTTTATTATTAAATCTTGCCACATTCAGCACTTCATGTTTATCATCAAGAAACAAAGTGTTGATGGTGTATTTTTGGGTAGAAAAAAATTTCATGTTAAAATCAGAATAGGCAATCTTGACTTCGTTAATACTCGTATTTTTCATTTCCAAAACGGCAATATAAAAATGGAAAGCGCCGGGATCAAACTTGTAAATTTCTTTTGTTTCGGTTTTTACAGTATCGGTTATATTTACATTCTCTCCGGACGACATATTTTTTATTCGCGACAAAGCATCTAAGTATTCCTGCGCTTTGCCTGCCGGTTCTGTTCCGCCGTATTTACTTACTATATCTTTTAAGGTTTTTTCAAATGTTTCTGTGGGTTGAGTTTTCCCAATGGCAAGTGCTTTGAGCAGTTCAAACTTGGGGACAAGTTTTTTATCTTTAAGAGTTTTAATTACACTGTCAGCATTGTTTATCACGATATTATAATTTCCCTCCTGATAAAGCATGTATGTTTCTTTGTAGTATTTTTCGTAACGATTTTGTTTTTCTTCAAGTTTTACATAATATTCAGGGTCCTGAATTATTTTAGCATAGTCGCTGTCGGGATATTTTGTTAAAATCAGGTTTTTATAATAATCGGCTTTTGGAGTATTGTCTGTGGAGATATAAATCTGAAAAAGATTATAATACGCCGGAAGTATGTGAATGCTTTCGGGGTAACGTTTTTCTAATTTATTAAAGGCTTCAACGGATTTATCATTGTCTAACAGAGATTCCTTATAAATATACCCAATATTATACAGCGCTTCAGCAATGTCCAGATTTGATTTTTCAATAGCTTCAGGCGTCAGTGGTAATTGTGAAATATAATAATTTCTGTCTTTGAGATTGATTTTTGTACTGTCTTTTTTATTATCGGTGCTGTCAGACTCTTCGGTTATGTCCTGAAATTGTATTTCTGTAAATGTTTTGTCACTAAGCCGCCACAGGTCTTCGTAGGGCCTTTTTCCCCATTTGCGGACAAATTCAGTATATCCGAAATTCATGGAGGTTGGATTATAAAAATACCAGGAACCTGTGGTTTGCATATTGTTCTGATTTTGCATTGCCAATGCCAGATTTTGCTGACGCTCCATTTCTTCCTGCCGTTTGCGTTCTTCATCTTTTCTGATTTGTTCAATCACTTCATCAATTTTTTTATTTCTTTCTCCTACAGGCATCCGGGCAAGTTTTTGCAGGCTATCCTGTAAATCAACAGCATTAATATTTTTTACCAGCTCGTTCAGGGTGTTTTTTTTGTTTTCAATCAGAATATAATTAGGATAATCTTTTGGTAAAAACTGCACACAACTGTCATAATATACCTGAGCTGGCTTGTATAAAGGTTCGGCAAAGTATAAATCAGCAAGTTTCAGGTAAGATCTGGCTTTCTGTTTGTTATTTGACACACTCAGGCGCGCTGATTTTTTCAAGTTTTCAACAGCGGACTCCATGTCGTTTTCCTTAAGGTTAATGTCTGCAATAACATAATATATCTGGTCAAGATATTCTTTATTTTTATCATCACGCAGCATTTTACTCAGTAGTTTTTTTATGTCTTTGCTGTCACCGGAAGTAACATCGTAATTCTGGGCAAGGTTCATTTTTGCTGCAAACTCCATATCATATATAGGGTTCAACTTGATGACTTTTTTAAAATTTTCATTGGATTTTGGCAATTGCCCGGTACGTTGGTATGCCTGAGCAAGTATAAAATGCAGCCGTGTACGAATTCTTTTCTTTTTGTTGAGTTTAATACTAGCGTTAAGATTTTCTATGGCCTGCTCATAACGTTCCTGTTTCAATAATACATTACTTAAAGCCATAGGATAAAGTTTTTCTGCAGTACGGGTGCTTTTCTTTTTTTCAAACTTATTCTCTATGGAAACCAACAGAGCCTCTGCCTCGTCCAGCCTGTCTTGCTGAACATTAATCAAAGATTTTAAAATAATAACTTCATTTTTTAAATCGCTTTTTTTAAACCTGTTAAGTATATAGTTACAGGTCTGCATGGCCAAGTCATATTCTTGCTTGTAGAAATAAGATTGACCAATAAGCAGATATGCATCATCTATCCACTTGATGTATTCTTTTCCTTTTATAAAAATTGAATGCCTTTGAACTACTATTGAGCCCTTTTCGAGAGAACGGTCAAGATAATTATAAACTGATTGAGCGTCGGTTTTCGTTCCAAGTTGAAAAACAGGTAATATTTTAGTAAAGTCATCCTTGCTTATTTTACCAAGCTCAATTGTGCCTTCCTTTAGGGCTTCCTTGCCATTAAAGTATGCATTATAGTGTGCTGTGAGATTATGATATACTCTTCTTGTAAATGTGTTTTTTTTTGTAGAACAAGATAGAGAAAAAATCAAAAACAATATTATGACTGCCGCCAAAATTCTTGCCAGATATTTATAATGCACTTTCTTGAGGTTAAAACAAAATAACTTTTTTTTTACAAAATTATTTTATTTTTTCATAATTAGCTCATTTTTTCCGCGTTAATTTCCCTGACTACACCAAAGTATGATAATATTTTCGGATATTTGCACCTTCGTATAACATTATGGTTACACCAAAACAATCCCGCTGGAAACGCCTGAACAAAAAGCTTCATGATAAATACCGCCTGGTAATCATGAATGATTCCACTTTTGAACGTAAAGTGTCTTTCCGGTTAACCAGAATGAATGTTTTCGTTGTGGTAGGCACTGCGGTAATATTACTTATCATTGCCACAACCTTTATCATTGCCTATACGCCTTTGCGAGAATACATCCCCGGCTATGGCGATGTCCGTGTGCAAAGAGATATTTACAAACTTCTTCTCAAGACTGATTCCATAGAGCAGGAAATCGCCCGCAGAAATCTTTATCTTGAAAATTTAAAATATATTATTGCAGGCAAAGATTTTCCAAATCCGGATTTGAAAAAGCCCTCCGATAGTGCGGGAAACCAATATATGGCGCTTGATTTTTCAATTACCCCGGAAGATTCTGAATTAAGAAAATATTTTGAAGCTGAAGATAAATATAATCTCACATTTAACGAAGATAAAGCGGCCAAAAATTCCATAAGCAGTTTTTTCTTTTTCACGCCCGTCAAAGGTATAATAATTAACGGTTTCAATCCGGCAAAACGCCATTTTGGAGTGGACATTCTTGCGCAAAAAAATGATGCTGTAAAGTCAACGCTAGACGGTACGGTGATATTTACAGGATGGATGCTTGAAACCGGTTATGTTATATCAATACAGCACAGCAACAATATCATTTCTGTTTACAAACACAATTCGGTACTGTTAAAAAAACCTGGTGATTATGTTAAAGCTGGAGAACCCATTGCCATTGTGGGAAATTCCGGGGAATTTACATCCGGGCCACATTTACATTTCGAACTATGGCATGGTGGCAGCCCCGCAAACCCGATAAATTATATGTCTTTTGAATAATAGCAAAACGTGAAAAAGAAAATTGCCATATTAGGCTCAACCGGCTCTATCGGAACGCAGGCTCTTGATATCATACGTTCGTTTCCGGAGCATTTTTCTACAGAAATTCTTTGTGCGGGCTCTAATGCCACACTATTAATACAGCAGGCCATTGAGTTTTCGCCAAATGCAGTGGTAATTGCTGATGAAACAAAATATCCTGAAGTTAAATCATCTCTCGAAAAATACGACATCAAAGTATTTTCAGGCGATAATTCCATTGAGCAAATCGTTGAATCTGAAAATATTGACTTGGTGTTGGCCGCCATGGTGGGTTTCAGCGGACTCAGACCGACCCTCAATGCCATACGGCACAAAAAAAACATCGCCCTGGCGAATAAGGAAACTTTGGTGGTGGCCGGTGATATCATTACGAAAACCGCTTACGAAAACGGGGTAAGTATTTTCCCGGTAGATTCAGAACATTCAGCAATATTTCAATGCCTTGCCGGAGAAGTAAATAATAAAATTGAAAAACTCATTTTAACAGCTTCCGGCGGACCATTTCGGGGGAAAAAACTCCATGAATTAAAAAACATTACTCCCGAAGATGCTTTATCACATCCTGTATGGCAAATGGGAAAGAAAGTTACTATTGACTCTGCAACACTTATGAACAAAGGGCTCGAAGTAATTGAAGCTCACTGGCTTTTTAACACAAACCCCGGACAAATTGAAGTGTTAATTCACCCGCAGTCTATAATTCATTCAATGGTACAGTTTGCTGACGGCTCCATTAAAGCACAGCTGAGTATACCTGATATGCGTCTTCCCATCTCCTATGCTTTTGGATACCCACAACGCCTGCAAACTGAAATTTCTCGTATTGATTGGAATATCATAAAAAATTTTACTTTTGAAAAACCTGACACACAAACTTTCCGAAATCTATCATTGGCTTATAATGCGTTGGAAAAAGGCGGTAATACCGCATGCATTATGAATGCCGCTAATGAAATTGCCGTCAACGCTTTTTTAAATAAACAAATCCGTTTTACGGACATCCCTGAAATAATAGAAACAGCCATGCAAAGGGGATATTATATTTCTGCCCCCACGCTGGAAGATTATTTCAATAGTGACAACGAAACAAGAAAAAATACAGAAGAATTAATTAAAAAAATAAATAAATGAGTGGTTTAATTATGGTGGCCCAACTGATACTTGGGCTTTCAATATTGGTTTTTATTCACGAGCTTGGGCATTTTCTTGCTGCCCGTGCTTTTGGCATCCGTGTGGAAAAGTTTTACCTGTTTTTCGATGCGTGGAATTTCAAATTTTTCAAGTTTAAAAAAGGCGATACGGAATATGGTATAGGCTGGCTTCCGTTGGGAGGATATGTTAAAATAGCCGGAATGGTTGATGAATCAATGGATAAAGAACAAATGAAACAACCAGCACAGCCATGGGAGTTTCGTTCCAAGCCCGCATGGCAAAGGCTCATTGTTATGATAGCCGGTGTGGTCATGAACTTGATTCTTGGTATGATAATTTTTACAGGTGTCATTTTACATTATGAAAAAGAGTACCTGCCGAATGAACAGGTTACAAACGGCATATATGCTTATCCTGCGGGAAGGGAAATTGGTTTTCAAACCGGAGATAAAATGCTGGCTATTAACGGCAAAAAAATTGAAAGATTTAAAGATGCTGTTTCTGCCAATGTTTTAATGGGCTCGGTAATTACCATTGATCGTAACGGGAACACTATGGAAATCACTGTACCCGATACTATGTACAAAAATTACAATAAAAAAACACGCGACTTTTTTATTGAAGCTCATAATTTTGAGTTTGCCATTGACAGTGTTCTTGATTCCATTCCTAATAAAGACGGAACCATCAGGGCCAGTTCTGCTTCTATAGCCGGCCTGCAAAAAGGAGACAAGGCGCTTATAATTGATTCAATACCAATTAATTGTTATGGCCAGTTTAGGGAACTTGTTTGGGACAGAAAGGGAGATTCTTTACAAATGCAGGTGTTAAGAAACACGGATACCTTATCCCTTTCGCTTTTTGTTGATTCAAGCGGGTATATAGGGATAACCAGCAAAATACCTTATAAAACCAAAGCATACGGTTTCGGTTCCGGTATTAAATACGGGGTAAGTGATGCGATGGGAAACCTTTGGGCTAACATTCGCGGCCTGGGTAAAATTTTTGCCGGAAAAGAAAGCGCCAGCGAATCCATACAAGGGCCCATCGGGATCATGAAAATTTATGGCGAAATCTGGGATTGGCACAGGTTCTGGCTTATTACCGGGTTAATCTCTGTTGTACTGGCATTTATGAATATTTTACCCATCCCAGCATTGGATGGCGGCCATGTAATATTTACCACATGGGAATTAATTTCACGCCGCAAAGTGCCTCAAAAAGTGCTGGAACGCGCACAGGTTGTGGGAATGGCAATTTTAATAGCTCTGATGGTGTTTGCTGTTTTTAACGATGTGTGGAAACATTTCATACGTTAGCCGGAACATGAATGACGTCAACGAAAAACTCAGCGGGCTAAAAACAATTTTACATAAAACACAGGAATATTGCGCATATCAAGAGCGCTGTAAACAGGATGTGCTAAATAAATTGTATTCGTGGGGCGTTGATAATACCAGAGCAAATAAAATAATTGAGGTATTAATAAATGACAATTTTATTAACGAAAGCCGTTTTGTATCTTCTTTTATCCGCGGAAAGTTTTATCACAACAAGTGGGGAAAAATTAAAATCACTTATGAGCTGCGTTTACGAAAAATCGACGAAACACTTATACAAAAAGGAATTAACGAAATCCCCGATACAGAATATTTTGCAGTAATTAAAACTTTGATACACAAGAAATCAAAAGAAATTAAAGAAAAAGATAAATTTCTAAAAAACCAGAAAATCGCCCGTTACCTTATTGCCCGCGGATTTGAACCGAATATTGTTTTTAGTTTGCTACATAACAAATGAAACATTTCTTATTAAGCATTACTGTATTAAAAAACTTCCTTTATTCTAAAATGCTTCGCAAAATATTGTTGTATGTGGCTGGAAGTATTTTATTACTGTTGGTTTTATTTTTTATTTTTCGCAATGTTGTTTTACACGCCGTGGTAGATAAAAAATGCAAACAATTTGAAGAAAAATATCAGGCGGAACTTATTATCGGAAAAGCAAAATTTACAGGATTCACGGGAGTTACTATCCGTGATATAAAAATTGTTCCTTACAATCGTAGTGTATTATTTGCAAGCAAAAAGGTTTACGCGCACTTTAGGTTGTTTCCTTTGATTATTGGGAATATTCATATAAATAAATTTACACTTGAAAACACATTAATTAACATTATCAGAAAAGGCAAAGTCAATAATTACGATTTTCTCTTTACCGGAACAAAAGACACTATACAACAACAAAGCGATAGTTCTTTTAATTATGCGGCAAGGTTTAATAAAATTTTCTCAGCTGTTTTTTCAAACATTCCCGACAAGATTGAAATCCGGAATTTTTTGGTTCGCATAACCGCCGATACCATAAGAGTTTCGTCTTTTTTACCGGCTTTCAGGATTGAGAACCGTCGCTTTCTTTCATCTGTATTCACATCAGAGGAAGGGAAAAACAGAATTTGTTTTGTCCGCGGCGAAATTAATAAAGCTTACAAACGCATGAATTTTATGGTATATTCCTTCCCTGGAGATAAAGTTCGTGTTCCTTACATACAATCAAAATATAATTTTCGTTGCGATTTTGATACGCTTTATGCAGGAGTTTTTGTGGATGGTAATAACTCAAAAATCAGTATTACTGCCGAAAACCTGATAAGCGGACTGGTTTTAAATCACAAGAAAATCGCACAACATGATGTGAAATTTAAAAAAATTTCTTTTAAACTTTGTATTAACTCTTTCAAAGATTTCCTGGAACTTGACAGCAGTTCTGTAATTGCATATCACCGGTTTTATTTTAATCCTTATATCCGAATTTCTCACAAACCTGTCGTTAAGGCATTGCTTAAAATCAATAAAGAATTTGTAGCTCAGGATTTATTCGAATCTTTGCCTTCCGGAATTTTTGAAAACTTTGAAGGAATTAAAACAACGGGAAAGCTCCGTTTATATGTTTATTTCGACCTTGATATGCGCCAGCCCGACTCGCTGAAGTTTGAGGCCTCTTTAACGGGAAAATATTTCAGGGTTATAAAATATGGCGCTACTGATTTTCGTAAAATAAACGGCACTTTCAGCCATACGGCCTATGTAAATGGCATGCCTGCCCGTACTTTCGATGTTGGCCCGGAAAATCCCTCCTATACTCCCCTCGAAGCCATATCTCCCTACTTGAAAGACGCCGTGCTGATATCCGAGAACGGCGGCTTTTTCTACGGTGACGGATTTAACGCTGCGGCATTCCGCGAATCCATCATTGCAAATATTCATGCCAGGCGTTTTGTGCGTGGAGGAAGCACTATAGATATGCAGCTAGTAAAAAATGTTTTTTTAAGCAAAAACAAAACCATTTCACGTAAAGCAGAAGAAATATTGATAGCGTGGCTTATCAATAATAATCACCTCTGCACAAAAGAGAAGATGTACGAGGTTTACCTGAACCTTATAGAATGGGGACCTGGAATTTACGGCATTTCAGAAGCATCAGATTATTATTTTCAAAAGAAACCTTCGCAACTTAGTGTTTCCGAAAGCATTTTTCTGGCTAGTATTATACCCAAACCTCGTTGGTTCAAGTCTTCTTTTGATGAAAATGGAAAACTTTTACAAAGGAACCAGGCATACTTCGATCTGATTGCCACAAAACTTATAGCCAAAGGTAGCGCCACGCCTCAGGATACGCTGGATATGATAAAAAAGGTTGAGATCAAAGGTGTAGCAAAAGCTTATATGGCTGGGGATACGGCCTGTTATAATACGGACACACTATTCTTCCCTATGATTTATAATTAAAATATCAACCACAGGATCAAGAAACTTTTTCGTAAAGAAGAATCTTTGCCTTAATAAATTTTAATAAATAATTATATCAAACGGCAGGCGCGCCTGAACACCTTTTTGTTTTTGCAGGTTTTTCAGGTATTCGTAATAAATATAATTTTCACCCAGTACCTCTTTCACCTTTACCTCGGAGTTTTCACCAAACATCTCTTCCAGTATCTGTGTAAACGGGTCCTTAAATTTGGGATAGCTCACCAATTTGTAATCCTCCATTTTTGCCAGCTTTGCGGCTTCTTTTATGGCATCTTCCAGGCTGCCAAGTTCATCCACCAGCCCGATGCGTTTTGCGTCCACACCGCTCCAAACCCTGCCCTGCCCAATGGTGTCAACATCTTCTGGTTTCATCTTGCGACCTTCGGCCACATGCCCCACAAACACCTTGTATATATTTTCTATCTGATTGGTCAGAACTTTTGTTTCATAGGGTTTTAGCGAGCGGCTTGTAGTAATGTAATCCGAATATTCGTTTGTTTTTACCACATCAAAAGTTATTCCGAGTTTGTTTTTAAAGAAATTCTCCATATTAGGGACTACTCCGAAAACACCAATGGAACCTGTTAAGGTGTTGGGTTGTGCATATATTTTTCCTGCGCCACAAGCGATATAATATCCTCCCGAGGCGGCCACATCGCCCATAGAAACCACCACCGGCTTTACTTTCTGTGTCAGCACCACTTCGCGCCATATCACTTCAGATGCCAGCGCGCTTCCCCCCGGAGAGTTAATCCTAAGAACCATGGCTTTTATAGCACTGTCGGTCCTAACATCGCGGATAGCCTGCGAGAGGCAATCCGAACCAATGTTTTTCTCATCGCCCTCGCCGGTACCAATAGACCCGATTGCGTACACAACCGCTATTTTCTTTTTACCTATAGCAAGTTTATCTTTGCTCTTCATTCCTTTAAAATATTTAGGCCCGGTAATAAAACTTATCTTGTCGTTTTCATTCAGCCCAAGTTTTGTTCGAATATACGAATGCAATTCGTCGCGGTAAAACAGGCTATCCGCCAGCTTGTATTTTACAGCGTCGGCGGCCGTCTGAATTTTCAGGCTGTCGGCTATCTGATTGAGCTCTTCCACAGTAAGCTTGCGTTGTGCTGCGATACCATCGACCATTTGCTGCCAAAGCACATCAAGCATTTTTTGATATTGTTCGCGGTTCGCGGCACTCATCTTATCCAGAATAAAAGGTTCTACAGCACTTTTGAACTTACCATGGCGGATAATCTGAGCCTGCACATCAAGCTTTTCCAGTGTGCCTTTAAAAAACATCAATTCTGCCGCCAATCCCTTGAACATCAGTTCCCCTTCGGGATTTAAGAAAATTTTATCAGCAACAGAGGCCAGATAATAAGCCCGCTGTGTATAATAATCTCCGTAGCTTACAATAAATTTCCCCGATTTTTTGAATTCCTGCAACATGATGCGTACCTCTTCAATAGTAGCTATACCTGAAGGAATATCGGTCATGTCTAAAAGTATCCCTTTTATATTATCGTCTGCGGCGGCTGTTTTTAGCATTTTTGATAAATTATCAAGCCCCTGGCTTTTTTGTGGTTTCATGCTGCCAAAATCAAAATCGCCGAACGGGTTATTTGAAGTCCTGTCGGGTATTGGTTTGTCAAGTTTCAGTGTAATTACAGAATTCTCCTTAATCGTTACAGGTTTCGATTTTGTTAGTGCCGCCATAGATGCAACCATGGCAATAAAAATGACAAACATGATAATTGACAAAAGCAGGTATCCTGCCATTGACGCAAACATAAATTTAAAAAACTGTTTCATAGCTGTATAAAATTAATTATGTTTAATTTATTTTCTTTGGTAAAAATAATATAAAAAACATGTATTTTGACAAGTATATTAAATAAAAGTTACAATTTGTAGGCTAATTTTTTAAAAAAACATATTTTTGATTAACATTTTTTGTTATGATTTGTTTTTCACTTGGAAGTAATTCCGGCGACAGGTTTGCATATCTTCGATCTGCAGTTGACAGACTGATTAAGGCTTTTGGCAGGCCTGCATCCGTGTCGTCGGTTTATGAAACGGAACCATGGGGGGTAAAAGGGCACAACAATTATCTGAATGCCGTAATATGCTTTGAAACAGAAATGACAGCCAGGAATATTCACAAACGTATTGCTGTCATTGAAAATATTTTTGGCAGAGTACGTATGCCGGGTAAGATTCATCCCAGAACTATTGATATTGACATACTCTTTTATAACGATGAAATTATTCATACTCCAACACTGACTATTCCGCATCCGCGTTTACACCTTCGCAAATTTGTGCTCATGCCTTTATCGGAAATATTGAATGATTTTATTCATCCCGAAACGGGTATCTCGGTCAGGGAAATGCTGGAAAAATGTGAAGACAAATGTTGTGTTGTTAAAACAGATTTTAATTTATTTTTGCACTGATGTATGATTTTATAGCCATAGAAGGAAATATCGGGGCGGGTAAAACTTCTTTGTCAACGAAAATTGCAAAACAGTTCAATGCAAGGCTTATTCTTGAGCAATTTGAAGATAATGCTTTTTTACCTAAGTTTTACCGCAACCCGAAAAAGTTTGCATTTCCTTTGGAACTTTCTTTTCTGGCATCTCGTTATCAACAGCTTAAAGACAAACTTTCACAACAGGAAATATTTTCGTCTTTCACCGTATCAGATTACTTTATTTACAAATCGCTGATATTTGCACGTAAGACCTTACAGGAAGATGAACTGGCGCTTTATACCAGGCTATTCGACATTATCAACGCATCACTCCCTAAGCCCGATCTGCTTGCATACCTTTATATGGAAGTTCCCCGTCTGAAAGACAATATTATTTCGCGGGGCCGTTCATACGAAAAAGACATCAAGCACGAATATCTTGAAAGAATACAATCTGGGTATTTTGATTTTATTCGCCAGCAGTCCGGCCAGAGAATACTTATCATTGATGTAAACAATGTAGATTTTGTTCATAGTGAAAGTGATTATCAAAAAACAGTAGATGCCATCATGCGGGATTATCCGTTAGGCGTACATCGAATTTCGCTTTAGATAACAAAAAAGTTCAAAAAAAAACTCCGGCATAAGTCGGAGTTTTTTTATTAGTTTGTTTGTGTATTATTTAATTGCATCCAGAAATGCAGGTTCTTTATGATATTTCAAAAACTCCCTGTCTTCCATGGCTTCTTTTCTGTATTTTGAATTCTTTTGTACAGCTTTGGTGAGGTGTTCATACATAACAGAAGTGTTTTTTGTACGGGCTGCGTTGATGGCTGCCAGATAATGAACGGCACCAGTCTGTGGTTTTGTACATTCTAATGTTTGTAGTGCGGCAGTATTATTACCTGAAAGCATTTGGGCTAGGGCCACATTATATTTGCATTTTTTAGTGCCATAGCTTGAAAGAGCCGCAGCATAATCTCCCTGTTTTGATTTCAATACTGCGTTGTTATAACTTACGTCGATACCTTTTTGTTGCGCTTTGTTAAAATAATCCTGCGCAGCTTCGTTTTCATTTTTCCAGCTTGATAAAACTCCAAGATTATAAAGTATCTGGCCATCATTCGGATTAAGCTGATTTGCTTTTTCCAGATATGTTTGTGCTTCATCAAGCTTATCGAGTTTCAAGGCACACATACCGGCATTGTTAAATGCTTTCCAGTCGTTGGGGTAAATAGTTGTGGCAGATTTGTAAATAGTATATTGTGTTTCAACATTATCAGTTAATGTGGCTGAGTACAAAAGTTCCTTGTTGTCAAGTTTTTCTGGTGTTGTTGTCGAAAGCATAATGATTTCTTCTTTGGATTTTTTTGGTTCATAACAGCTGATTGTAAACTCTGCCCTTCTGAGAACAGAAAGCATATTTTCCACTTCAGCATAAATAACAGTCATGTCCTTTATTGATTTTTCTCTTTCAGCTTTCGTAGCCTGACTTTGAATAACATTTGAAATAGTTTGCTTCTGCGGAATGTTAGAAGTGTTGAGAGCCTTCATGAAACCATCAAAATCTTCACCTTTTGAATTAACAGTAACCGGGAGTTGAGGTACTTCAATTTTCAGGGCCTTTTTTCCTTTTTCTGGTATTTCCGGGGCTACAGAATTATTTATCAGTTGTTTATCTTTAAGAACAATTTTTTTTATCTGTTCTTCGAACCATGTTTTGGCTGTTTTTCCTCTTTCGTCTGAAAGCTTCTTATTCAATGTCAATTCGCCTTCGGGAGATGCCCACGCGTTAATGTCTATGCTTTTTATTTTCCAATTTTGAACTAAAAATGCAAATAATGCATCTCTAATTGCAGCATTAGCCAAATCTTTATTTAATGAGAGAGACATATTCAGATTGGATTTGTTATATTCATAATAAAGATTGCCTTTTTTGGTAATAATGGTTTCCAGCTCATAGCCGTGTGCTGCTACCTCTAAATCTTCTTCGTGTTCAATACGGCTTGATGTATTTATAACGCCATCGGCAAGTTTATTGGTTCCTAAGGGGACATCAACCTTTTTGCCTTTTGTTGCCAAAGGTCCAATATATAATTCCGACATTTTCATATTATCGGTAAAATTAACCACGTCGGTATATGAAAAGCTGCCACCTTCTTTATATTTAATAACCTGCCCTTGACCTTTATTTTTTTCACCCTTGAGTGTAATGGATTTTAATGTTGCCAATGTTACGCCATCCATGCTTTTAATAACCGGGGTAATAGTCACCGAGGCTTTTTTGTTGAAATATTTTGGTGGAATGGTTCCGTTAACACCAACAGAAATTTTACCTCCATGAGATTCAAGGACTTCTGGTGTTACAGTGTAATTCACTGTGGGGTATTTTTTAATCATTTTGTTAAGTCCGCAACCCGTGAACATTACTACTGCAAGAACTAGTGCTGCAATTACTTTAATGTTAAAGTGTTTCATAAATTGTATTTTTAAATGTTAATGGTTTATTATACTTTTTTTATTATTTCGGTACAAATATAAAAAAAGATATTAAAGACCTTGCGTTTTTTTGTATTTTTTTGAGTTTAAATCTTTTTTTACTACTTTTTTATTTTTTTGTTACAAATTCCCATAAAACTATTCCAGCGCATACAGCAATATTAAACGAATGCTTGGTTCCAAATTGTGGAATATCTATACAGGCATCGCTCATTTTGACAATTTCCTCGTCAACACCATTAATTTCATTGCCAAAAACCAAAGCATATTTACGTGTTTTTTCCGGATTAAACCTATTCAAACTTATACTGTTGTTTGTTTGTTCGACAACGATGATGACAAATCCTTCTTCCTTTAAAAAATTAATAGCATTTAAAGTGTTCTGAAAATATTCCCATATAACTGATTCAGTAGCTCCGAGGGCTGTTTTTTGTATTTCGCGGTGAGGTGGTGTGGCGGTAATACCGCATAACATCAGTTTTTCAACTCTGAAAGCATCGCAGGTACGAAAAACAGAGCCTATGTTATTCATACTCCTGACATTATCCAAAATTACCACTATTGGAAACTTCTCAGAAAACTTAAATTCTTCGACACTTAATCTGCCTAATTCGGAGTTCTGTATTTTTCTCATCTAATACAATGTATTTCAACATTAAAAAACCCCATGTATAATAACATGAGGTTTTAAAATCATAATGTTTTGGGTTTCTTAATGGTTAAAAGTATATGAAATTCCTATTCCTATCACTTCTTTGAATTGTGTGCGAGGGCCTATAGTTTGTGATAATGGTGTGCTTTTTATCATAACATCATCATCATAGAGTAACTGTGTATTCAGGGTGGCAGAAAACCATTTGTTGACCTTGAAGCCCATCAGTACATTCCAGTTAACATCAATATTCCCGAAATCTTTCAGGTAATCCGAAAACAACTCCAAAGAAGTGTTCAGTGTTATGTTTTTAAATATTTCTTTATTGAAGACTGCGCGAATATAAGGGCCGAATTCTCCTTTCATGTGCTTGAACTTTGATGTATCAATTCCAAATGCTCCGGCGTTGGCCAAAGTTGGATTTGAAACAAATGTAAACCTGCCAGCTGCAGGTGACAAATACAACTGAAAATATTCGGCCGGAACATAGTTCATGCCGATACCGGCTACGAGGTACCCCGGAGATAAAAACTTAGATATTTCCACACTATCGTTAGGATAGTTATAACCATTGGCAAACTGAGTGCGGAAATTTACCAGTAAAGTTACATCCCAGTGTTTTGATACTGCGTAACCATAAGAAGTGGTATATTCAATTTTATCGTCGGTTTTTGTGAAAGCTGCTTCTTTGCCTGTTCCTAAAAACTGAAAACCGTAGGCGAGGTCAAGATTGTTTTTCCATGAATGCTTTTTCTTTTTGTAATCTGCTTTAAAATTTGCAAGAGCTCCGAGCCCAATCGAATTTTGACCGCCGGCAGCCCAGTTTGAAAATGCAGCTTGTGTGAAATTCAATGCGGCAGTTCCCAATATAGTCCACGCTTTTATTGAATCCCCCGCACTTCTGTCCATTGGATTGGCTACTTTTTTAATATCTTCCTGGGCATAAAGCAAAGCCCCAGATAAGAAAAATACAATAATTAATAATTTTTTCATGAAGTATTATTTTAAAAATCAGTTATTTATTTTTTAGAATATCACGAATCTCTGTGAGCAATGTTTCCTCTTTTGTGGGTGCCGGGGGTGCTGCAGGGGCTTCCTCTTTCTTTCTCTTCATTCTGTTGATGCCCTTAATTATCATAAAAATAGTAATAGCAATGATAAGAAAATCAATTACTGTCTGAATAAAATTGCCGTAGGCAAACACAGGAGCTCCTGCTTCTTTAGCCTTGGCGAGACTTTCATAGGCAACACCATCCATAGCATAATACAAGTCGGTAAAATTAACATTACCCAAAA
This sequence comes from Bacteroidales bacterium, assembly GCA_023228145.1. Classification (NCBI taxonomy): domain Bacteria; kingdom Pseudomonadati; phylum Bacteroidota; class Bacteroidia; order Bacteroidales; species Bacteroidales bacterium. The sequence continues at coordinate 70,590 of JALOBU010000008.1, forward strand.
GCTTTCCGAGAGGCGGCATAATGATGTCGTTCACGAGCGAACTGACAATTTTTCCAAAAGCAGCACCGATGATAATTCCAACGGCCATGTCAATCATATTGCCTTTTACGGCAAATTCTTTGAATTCTTTTACAATGCTCATAATTTTAAGGTTTTAAATTAGGTTTGCAAAATTAAAAAAATGTAAAATGAATTATTATATAAATTTATGTCAACATACTTTTTAACGATTTCTTTTTAAAAAGGTTTCTCTGATTATAAGGTATTTAAAACAAAAAGCCCCACCAAAAATTGGCAGGGCTTTTACAAAATATATCGTTTATGCGGCTTTTTCTGTAGCTTCTTTTTTGGCTATTTCTACAATCTCAAAAGATGTGGTGCGTATTTCCACAGTATTGTGTTTGGTGTCGTTTTTATCGGTGTATTGACGGGTTACAATTTTTCCGGTAACTTTAACAAAAGTGCCTTTTTTAATTTTGTCCAGCGCCAGTTCGGCAACCTTGTCCCACATCACAATATTATGCCATGTGGTTTCGCACACCCATTCTTCTTTGCTGTTTTTGTAATTGGAGCTTGTTGCCAATGAAAAACGCAGCATCTGCGCACCGTTTGTCAGAGTTTCTACTTCGGGATTCATGCCTGCAAATCCGCTTAATTCTACTTTGTTAATTTATCTTTCCATAATAATTAGTATTTAAGGTTAAACATGTTTCGTTACAATGAACGATTGATGATGCAAAGTAATATCTGCCCGAAATACTTATTCGGTTATTAAATATTTGTATTCGGATACAGTCGTTTGTAAACGGATAATTCATTATAAATAAATAGAAATTGTGGAAGCAGAGACTAAGAAGAACTATTTTTTTGTTCTTACTTGATTAATTGGTTTGAATCTTTTTTGTGCAACATCTGCACATTGACTTTGTTTATATAACCAGACGATTTTTGGTTTATTTATAATTACGTTAAAACCTCGCAATAAACTTTTATTGTAATAATTTTCATGCTCACAAGCATATTGCCTTGCCGAATTTTTGCTACTTTTGCACGTTTCTTACTACAAGCAATACTGTTATGCAAAACAAATACAAAGAATACAAACAGCTAAGTCTGACACAAATTGCTTCCGACATAGACCTGTACTGGGAAAAAAATGATATTTTTCATAAGAGCGTGGAAAACCGCAGAGGAAAAACTCCTTTTGTGTTTTATGAAGGGCCACCTTCTGCCAACGGGCAGCCGGGTATTCATCACGTGATGGCACGGACTATAAAAGATATTTTCTGCCGGTATAAAACCTTAAAGGGCTATTTGGTTGAACGTAAGGCGGGGTGGGATACTCACGGCCTGCCCATTGAAATTGCCGTTGAAAAAACGCTGGGAATCACTAAAGAAGATATTGGAAAGTCAATCACTGTTGAGGAATATAACAACCAATGCCGCAAAGAGGTAATGAAATACAAAGACCAGTGGGATGAACTAACAATAAAAATGGGCTATTGGGTTGATTTGGAAAATCCTTACATTACGTTTGATAACAAATATATCGAATCTGTCTGGTTTTTACTGAGTAAGCTTTACGAAAAAGGATTTTTATATAAAGGGTACGCCATACAGCCGTATTCACCAGCAGCCGGAACCGGATTAAGTTCACATGAATTAAACCTCCCGGGATGCTATAAAGACGTAAAAGACAATACGGTGGTAGCACAGTTTAAAGTCGTTGCAAACGAACATCCCGTGGTTGCTGTTTTGCAAAAAAACCTTCACGGAGAACTTTTTATTCTTGCCTGGACCACAACTCCGTGGACACTTCCTTCAAATACAGCGTTAGCTGTTGGCACTGATATTGAATACAATGTTGTTGAAAGTTACAATCAGTACACACACCTGCCCATTACCGTTATTCTGGCAAAAGAGCTGAAAGAGAAATATTTCCCGGAAAAAAATGCTGAATTGGTTATTGAAGATTACAAAGAAGGAGATAAAAATATTCCTTATAAAATTCGGGCAAGCTTTAAAGGTAAAGAACTTTCGGGTATACGCTATGAGCAACTCCTCCCCTACGCCCAGCCCAACGATGGCGATGCTTTTAAGGTGGTGGTCGGCGATTTTGTAACAACCGAAGACGGCACCGGAATTGTTCACATTGCCCCCAGCTTTGGCGCCGATGACTTTCGGACTGCAAAACAATACGGACTCGGTTCGCTGACCTTGGTTGACAAGCAGGGAAAATTTACAGAAGAAATGGGCGAATTTGCCGGAAGGTACGTTAAGCCGGAATATGACACTAACCCGGTAAACAAGGAAGAAAATAATGTTGATATTGACATCATAATCAAACTGAAAAAAGAAAACAGAGCGTTTAAATCGGAAAAATACGAACACTCCTATCCTCATTGCTGGAGAACCGATAAGCCCATATTATACTATCCTCTCGACTCTTGGTTTATCAAAACCACTGCTTGCAAAGACCGCATGATTGAACTGAACAAAACCATCAACTGGAAACCCGAAAGCACCGGCAGCGGTAGGTTTGGCAACTGGCTCGAAAATCTGGTGGACTGGAACCTTTCCCGCTCACGTTACTGGGGCGTCCCCTTGCCTATCTGGACCAGCGAAGACCGTAGCGAACAATTATGCATCGGTTCTGCAGAACAACTGAAAAAGGAAATTGAAAAATCGGTGACAGCAGGGTTTATGAAGGATTGCAATTATGATAAGTTTGTTCCGGGAGATTTTTCTACTGAAAACTACAACACCATTGACCTGCATCGCCCTTATGTTGATGAAATAATTCTTGTTTCTACCTCAGGTAAAAAAATGTTCCGCGAACCCGACCTGATTGATGTATGGTTTGATTCGGGCTCTATGCCTTATGCACAATGCCATTATCCATTTGAAAATCAGGAGTTTTTTAAAAACAATTATCCAGCTGATTTTATAGCCGAGGGAGTTGACCAGACACGTGGCTGGTTTTTTACCTTGCATGCTATTGCTACCACGCTTTTTGATTCGGTAGCTTATAAAAATGTGGTTTCCAACGGATTGGTGCTTGACAAAAACGGCAATAAAATGTCGAAACGCTTAGGTAATGCCGTTGACCCTTTTGAGGCCATCCATAAATACGGCCCTGATGCAACTCGCTGGTATATGATTACCAACTCGCAACCATGGGACAACCTGAAATTTGACTGGACGATAAAAAAAGATGCCTGTGGCGAAATAACTGAACAATATTCCGACAGCATTATAGAAGTGCAGCGGAAGTTTTTCAGCACACTTTATAACACCTATGCTTTTTTCGCTTTGTATGCAAATATTGATGGTTTCAAATATGCAGAAGACGAAATAGCGCTGGAAAAACGTCCCGAAATTGACTGGTGGATATTGTCAGAGTTGAACACATTGATTCTTAATGTTGACGAATGTTATAACGATTATGAACCCACGCGTGCTGGCCGGCTGATTCAGGAGTTTACTGAGGAATATCTGAGCAATTGGTATGTACGCCTTTGCCGCCGCCGTTTTTGGAAAGGCGAATACACCGAAGATAAAATAGCGGCATATCAAACATTATATACCTGTCTTGAAACTATTGCACAACTGGCCTCCCCTATTGCGCCGTTTTTTATGGAGCGTCTGTTTATTGATCTAAACAGCGTTACACAACGCAAATCTACAATTTCAGTTCATCTGGCCGATTTCCCCGAAGCAAACAAGGCCTTTATTGATAAAGCGCTGGAGGAAAGAATGCAACTGGCTCAAAAGGTGTCATCCATGGTGTTGTCGCTGCGCAAAAAGCATAACATCCGTGTTCGCCAGCCCCTGGGCAGGATAATGATTCCCGTGCCGGATAAAAACTTTGAAAAACAACTGCATTTGGTGCAGAACCTGATATTGTCAGAAGTCAACGTCAAAGAAATTGAATATCTTGACCCCACAGTAGGCAAGCTTGTTAAGAAGATTAAACCCGATTATAAGGCATGCGGGCCTAAGTTTGGCAAATTTATGAAGCAGATTGCCACCGCACTGGCTGGATTTACACAGGAACAGATAAATGAATTTGAAAATGCCAAAACCTATTCGCTGCAATTTGAGAACGAAACTGTTACTCTTGAAATCAGCGATGTGGAAATTATCACAGAAGATATTCCCGGCTGGGCAGTTGCTACCTACGACAACTTAACTGTGGCTCTTGATATCAGCATCAGCGAAACTTTAAAAGAAGAGGGTCTTGCCAGAGAACTGGTTAACCGGATTCAGAACCTGAGAAAAGACCTGAAGTTTGAGGTTACTGACAAAATCAGGGTTGAAATTGAAAGGCGCAATGGTTTGTTGTCCGCCGTAAAAAATAATTTTTCATATATTTGCAACGAAATTCTGGCCGTTTCTATAGATTTGAAAGACAATGTTTCAGAAAAGAAACAACTTGTGGAACTTACAGATGAAATCAGTACTTTTGTTGCTATAGAAAAGGCTTAATTTTTAACCACATTAAAAACACACCTATGAAAACAAAAGCGAAAGCGGTAGTTGCTAAAAAAAAGGTTGTTAAAAAAACTGTTGCTAAGAAAGCTGTAAAAAAAGCAGCACCTAAAGCAACAGAAAAAAAAGCAGAAAAAAAACCGCTTGCTAAGGCGGGAAATAAAAAAACCACTGTAAAAAAGGCCGTCACCAAAAAGCCGGTAATAAAAAAACCTGTGACAAAGAAAAAATTAATAGTTAAAAAAACTAACCCGGTCAAAAAAGCGGTCCCTGTTAAGAAGACAGTGAAAAAAATTGTGGTAAAAAAGGCCGTTGCTAAAAAACCTGTTATTAAAGTAGTTAGTGCTAAAAAAGCCTCTGTAAAAAAACCAACAGTTAAAAAAGTAGTTGTAAAAAAATTAAAACCAAAAGTTGCAACAATAAAAAAGGAAATTAAAAAAACCTTAATCACCAAGAAAAACAAAATTCAAAACAAAAAATTGGGGGGCAAAAAACCCGCTTTAAAAAAAGAAGTTGTTAAAAAAACAACTTTGATTAAGAAAACTTCGGATAAAAAAGTTGTTGTTAAAAAAGCGGCTCCCAAAAAGCCTGTAAGTTCAAAAAAAACAACAGGCAAAAAAGAAAAAACTGTTGCAAGGCCTGTAATCGGTAAAAAGATTAAGAAAGAAGTTCCCATAATTAAGACAAAAAAACCAGCCGCTTCAGTAAAAAACAAAAAAGAGGCAGACGCACCCAAAAAAGAAGTTAAATTGTCTGTTAAACATGAAGATACGCCACAAAAAACAAGATATTCTGATGCAGAGCTTCAAGAATTTAAAGAAATCATTCTAAAAAAACTTGAGGAAGCGAGACGTGATTATGAGATACTTTCTGAAGCGTTTTCTAATAATTCCGGCCAAGACATCAATGACACATCCCCAACATTCAAAATACTGGAGGAAGGCTCACAAGTACTTTCAAAAGAAGAAAACAGTCAGCTAGCCATGCGTCAGGCAAAATTTATTAAAAATCTTGAAAATGCTTTGGTGCGTATTGAAAATAAAACTTATGGAATTTGCAGAGTTACCGGCAAGCTTATTTCAAAGGAACGACTTAGAATCGTACCCCATGCTACTCTTAGTATGGAAGCAAAACTCCAACAGGGCAAACTAAGGTGAAAATCGGTAATTTTCAAAAAAAACTACTATTATCGTTATCTGTAGTTTTTGTTTTACTATTTATTGACCAGTTTCTAAAAATTTGGATTAAAACACATTTTTTTCTCGGAGAAACAATTTATGTTTTTGGGCTCAACTGGTTTCAAATTCATTTTGTTGAAAATTATGGCATGGCTTTCGGTATGGAGTTTGCCGGCAATTATGGTAAAATTTTTCTTAGCATATTCCGCCTCATTGCCATAGGTGGTATTTGTTGGTATCTCTATACTCTTATTAAAAAAAATGCAAGCATATTTTTTATTGTCACAATATCGTTAATACTTGCAGGTGCTGCAGGCAACTTATTCGATAGCGCCTTTTATGGCTTAATATTTAGCGAAAGTACTCCCTTTGATAAAGCAGTTATGTTTTCTCAAAATGGTGGATATGCTGATTTTCTATATGGAAGAGTCGTTGATATGTTTTATTTCCCTTTATTCACTATTAAGCTCCCAAACTGGTTTCCATTTTGGGGCGGACAGCCTTTTACTTTTTTTGAACCGGTTTGGAATATTGCCGACGGGGCTATTACTGTTGGGGTTTTTATCCTTATTATTTTTCAAAAACGACTTTTTAAGTCAATTCCGCAAAATAGAAAAGAAAAAAACACAACAGAACCTGCGAAATGATTTTATAGAAATCAATTTTTAGCAACCACAGGGAAGATACAAGTCGTCCCGGGGATTGATTAGCATTACGGGAAGCTTATACTTATTGTTAATTATTTTCTTCTCTTTAAGGCCAAATAATAAATCGTCAATTGCAATTTCTTTAGTTGCCATAACAACCAACATTTCGCCTTTATTATAAAAAGCATAATCTACGGCATATTTATCAATATCACATTTAATATCCGGTTCGTTTTTTATTTCATATACAACACCAAGGTTGTCATAAAGTTTTTTTACCAAAGCCATATTGCTTCTAAGTGCTGCGGCAAAATATGAGTCATTATAATGTCGGGTTAGTATGGTAATCTTTGTGTTGTTTAATGTGCTGATATGTCCAGCCCAGGCAGATTTTTCTTTGGATTCTCGATTAAAATCAAGAGTTAAAATGATATTGTTAAAAAAACTTTTATTGTTAAGCTCATCATGGACTGTTATTATGGGAATGCGTAAATTGCGATAATCTGTTGAAATGTCTCCCGGTGTAAAATAATGATAGGGCTTTTTTTTCGCATTTATGCCGAATACAACAGCAATTGCGTTGATTTGCTCATAAATTTTATTAATAACTTTATCTACTTCCTCTTTAAAAAAATAAACATTTGTTTGAATATTATGGGTTTCAATAATATTCATTGCAATAATTGTAAGTTTTTTTCTTACAACCTCTTCGGATAGTTTTTCTCCGGAATAAAACTTTGAAATTTTTTTATTTATGGTATGAAACAGGCATATCTCGCACTTAAACAGGCCGGCAAGCTCCGTGGCACACAATAAGGCGTTATCTGTTGCTTTCGAAAAATCATAAGGGACCAATATTTGTTGTTTCTGCTTGTTTTCTTCCGTCATAATGAGACAAAAATAAGAAAATGATTTTTCTTTGTACAAAAAGAATTCATTATAAAATGAAACAGCCCCTTGCGGGGCTATTTCATGAATTACGGGACTTTGAGGTTTTGTAAAGGGTTGGTACAAAGACCTCAAATAATTTAGGGTTTAACAATATAATGACGTATGAACTTAACAAAGGGTTGCCTTATATTATTTTTTTTAAAAAGATTTAATAAAATCCACTATTAATTTAAATAATTCGTTATATTTTGTCAGCGGCAGCCCTTCCGCTTTATCTGTCGGAGTATGGTATTCTTTATATTCATTGCCAAGGGTGTAAATAAAAAAGCTTTTTACACCTTTTTTGTAAAAAAAATAATGGTCGCTATTGGCGGCTTCCCCTCTTTCACTTACGGTTTTCAGATATCCGTGCTGTTCGTTGATTGATTTCAGTCGTTCAAATTCTTTTTTTATAACGCTGCCATTCACAACCTTAATGCCATTGCTACCAGTACCAATCATGTCAAGATTTAACATAAACTTTATATTTGATAATGGAAATAATGGATTTTTTGTATAATACTCCGAACCTAGTAATCCGGCCTCTTCTCCGGTAAAAAACATAAAAGCAATAGAGTATTTTCCTATATGAGCTGTATCTGCAAAAAACCTGGCAAGGTCGAGCACCATAGCTGTACCGCTGGCATTATCGTTCGCCCCGGGGAAATATGTTTTGTTTCCCATCATTCCCAAATGGTCAAAATGTGCCCCAACAATAATAAATGTGTCCGGATAAACTTTTCCGGGAAAATAACCCACCACATTTTGAATAGAGTAAGTTTCCTCAAACTTAGCATGAACCTTAATCTCTGCTTTTTTTATTTTTTTAGGCAGCGCTTTGTTACTGATGTTTATTATGGCCTGATGGTTTTGTTTTTGTGCCCTCGAAACACGCCAAATATTTTTATTATAATTTATTCTCATAACTACTTCGGCCTCAAGAAGTTTTTCGCTGTCATTTTTTTCAAACCCGGTATCAATAATTATTAATTTTTCCTTAAACTCTTTATTGTAAAAATTCTGAACGGTTCTTTGAGAACATAAGGTTTTGTTATTAAGAAAAGAATAAGCAACATAAGATGTGTCAACATTTGGAGCGTCTGGATCAACAGTATAATCCACACCAGGCATTAAAAGCTTGTCGTTGATCTTTAATTCTAAATCTCCGGGCAGTGTATTTATTGAAATCGTAAAAGGTTGAAAATAATCATCCCCAAAATGTTGGGTATTTAATTTTTTTAATTGTCTGGCAATGTAGTCGGCGGCTTTTTTTTCCCCATCATTAACATAACCCCTGCCATACATATCCTGCATGCATAGTGTGTCAATTATGCTTCTTACATAAATTATATCCTGTGAATAAACACTTCGAAATGAAAAAATAAAAACACAGAAAATTAAAAAAAAATTTTTCATCTTATAAAAATTTTCTGATAACGAGTTCTTCCAGTTTTTGATAGGTTTCAGAACCCTCTTCCCACCCCAAATTTGTTTTTATTTCTTCCAGGTAAACAGTAGTATCTTCAATACTTGTAAAAGAATTAATAGTGTCAATAGTTTTGTTATATAGTTGTAAATCTCCTCTAAACAACTCGTTAATAAATAAAAATTTATCGTTAATCCCTATGGCGCTCTTTAAATTCTGAATGGAAACTTTTCCTATTTTTTCTGCCACAGTTTTGTCTGTTTTTTCAGAAAATAATTTCTCGTTTAACGATGGTGAAGATTCTTTGTATTTGTCTGCCAGTGTTTCTTTATCCGACATGGAAAACAAATCTTCGCCTTTTCTTTTATCGGTCTTTGTTTTTTTATTTACTTCGTGGCGATGTGAAATGTTGCCTCTTTCTGTTGAATAATTTTTTGAATCTTCAGAAATATCCTTATCCGGCAATACTTTTTTCTCTTGAATGATTATTTCTTGGATGTTTTTTTTGTTGCTATCTTGTTTTATAATAACATTTCCTGATTCAATCTCTGGTGATATTTTTTTTTCAAATTCTGTGGGTTTTTTGTTCAATTTATCCAGGTCAACATAACGGTCATATAAATTTCTGATGTTTGCCAAAACAATATCCAGTTCTATCTGTGGAATTTTTTTTTCGTGCTGGCATATTGTTGTGTGTTGCTCTGCAAGAGCTTCAAGAATCAGCCTTATTTCATCTTTAATAAGATTTTTAGTCATATTTTATTTTTTTAAACAGTTAATTTTAATTTTGTATCAATTATGAGGTATAAAATTATAAAAAGTTGAACAATCCGGTAATGTTTGGAGAAAAAAACAACGAAACACATAAAAAAGGATACATTGAGGTTATTTGTGGCTCTATGTTTTCGGGCAAAACCGAAGAATTAATACGTCGTCTTAAACGAGCCAAATACGCAAAACAAATTGTAGAAATTTTTAAACCGGAAATTGACACAAGATATGATATTGAGCGTATAGTATCTCATAATGACAATTCTATTAATTCTACTCCCGTCCAGTCATCATCTCAAATATTATTATTATCAACAGATGTTGATGTTGTGGGTATTGATGAGGCTCAGTTTTTTGACCACGAAATTGTCAATGTCTGCAACATACTTGCCGAAAGGGGTGTCCGGATTATTGTTGCCGGCCTTGATATGGATTACCTTGGTAAGCCTTTTGGGCCAATGCCTGCATTAATGGCTACGGCGGAATATGTAACAAAAGTTCATGCTATTTGTGTCAGGTGCGGCAATCTTGCCTATGTTTCACATCGGAAAATACAAAACGACAAGCTTGTCTTTCTTGGAGAAAGCGATACATACGAACCCCTCTGTAGGAGTTGTTACCTAAATGCTATTCAAGCAGAAAAATAAAACTAATTATTTTACAAAAATTGTTTTGGTGGATGTTTCGCCGGGTTTTAGGCGGATAACTCCTCTGCCCAACACAGAATCGTTGGAGCCGGTATTTACTTTATATACCACAACATCAAGAATCCCTTCGTATTTAAAAACATGTTCAAATTTACCGGTTATGTCAGTTTTTCCGTCAATCCTAACATCTTGATATTGGGGAGCAATAATGACATCGGCATAAGGAAGAGTAACCAGTGTGTCGTTAAGATACTTGGCATATATTATGGCCGTACAATCTGTGTTTTCTTTTTTACAGCCTAAAACCACAAAAAAAACAACGCTCACCGTTGCCAACACGAATAAAAGGCGTTTTCGGGTAAATATTTTCATGATTAATTATTTATTTTTTCTATTTTTGTATAGTAATTTATTTACGCAAATAAAAACATTTTGTTCTAAATAAAGGCAAATTTAATAAAAAAATTTTATGAAAAACATTATATTTTACATTTTTATAGCATTATTGTTATCAGCAAGCAGTTTCGGGCAATCAGAAACACAAAGTGAACCTAAATTTTTAATTAAAACAAATTTAGGGGACATTACTGTAAAGTTATATAATGAAACACCCCTGCACCGTGACAATTTTGTTAAGCTTGTCCGGGAAGGGTTTTACAATGGTTCCATTTTTCATCGTGTTATTAATTCTTTTATGATTCAGGGCGGCGGCGCAGCAAATGGAACTGAAGATGTGGGATATACGATACCTGCAGAAATTGTTCCTAAATATTTTCATAAAAAGGGAGCTCTTGCTGCGGCCCGTATGCCCGACCAGGTCAACCCGCAAAAAGCGTCATCGGGTTCACAGTTTTATATCGTTCAGGGAAAGATTTATACGGATGCAGAACTTGACATTTTTGGGCAACGTTTAAATAGAAAATTTACGGCACAGGAACGCGAAACATATAAAACAATTGGCGGAACCCCTCATCTTGATGGCAATTATACTGTTTTTGGCGAAGTCATTGAGGGCTTTGAAATAATTAACAAAATTGCCGAAGTGAAAACTAAGGCTGGCGACAAGCCCATTGAAGACATTCAAATGACCATTACTGAAATTAAGTAAGCGGTATTCTTGAGCTATTATCATTCATAATTTTTTAAAAATGAAAACCGACATAAGTCGTTATATTGTTGAAATTGAAAATTTTAGTACGTATTCACCTGATGAATTGGAAAAATTCAGAGTTCGTTTTCTGGGGAAAAATGGAATTGTAAATCATTTATTTGAAGAATTTAAAAAAACCCCAAAAGAAAAAAAGCAAACAACAGGCAAACTTCTTAATCTGTTAAAACAAAAGGCAAATGAAAAATATGCCCTTCTTAAGGAAACACAAAATAAGTCTGCAACACAAGAAGAAAATGATATAGACCTTTCTTTAAATTCGTTTTCTGGTAGTTTTGGTTCAAGACACCCCATGTCAATAATCCGAAATGAAATTATACAAATATTTTCCAGAATAGGCTTTACTATAGCCGAGGGGCCAGAAATTGAAGATGATTGGCATAATTTCACTGCATTAAATTTTGAAGAAGGGCACCCCGCCCGGGAAATGCAAGATACTTTTTTTATTGAACAAAATCCCGATATTGTTCTCCGAACACATACTTCTTCTGTGCAGGTTCGATTAATGCAAACCCAAAAACCTCCACTTCGTGCACTAATGCCTGGTCGAGTTTACCGAAATGAAGCTATTTCTGCCAGGGCTCATTGTTTTTTTCATCAAGTTGAAGGACTATATGTGGATAAAAAAGTTTCTTTTGCGGACCTTAAACAAACGTTACTGTATTTTTCTAAAGAAATGTTTGGTGCTGACACCAAAATTAGGTTGCGTCCGTCCTACTTTCCCTTCACCGAACCATCCGCAGAAATGGATATTTCATGCACCATCTGCAAGGGCTCCGGTTGTCAGATGTGTAAAAAAACGGGTTGGGTTGAAATTTTGGGCTGCGGCATGGTTGACCCTAACGTATTGGAAAATTGCGGGATAGATAGTGCTAAATATTCTGGTTATGCTTTTGGAATGGGCATCGAACGTATAACCAATTTAAAATATACCATTAAAGACCTGAGATTGTTTTCAGAAAATGATATTCGTTTTTTGAAGCAATTCGAAAGCAATCCTTGAAATAGTAAGTGGGCTGTTTTATTCCATATATTGCGGAACTTCAAAATAAAATGTCGTTCCTGTATTGATTTCCGACTCAAACCATACTGTTCCCTTAAAGTTTTCAATTATTCCCTTAACTATCGCAAGCCCCAGGCCCATGCCTTCGGATTTGGTGGAAAAATATGGTGTAAAAATTTTCTGCTTCATCTCGTCAGATATTCCTTCCCCATTATCTTCTACAGACACCCTTACCCTACCCTCAAATAATTTAACATAAATTTCAATTTTCCCTTTTTCTTTATTGCCGATAGCCTGAAATGCATTTACCAGAAGGTTGTTCATCACACGCATCATTTGTCTTTTATCAACAAGCACAAAAACCTTTTTCTCATCCTTCTCATCGAAAAATATATTGATTTTCATATTATAATCGAACATGGATATTGAATCTTTGATTAATTTAATGATATCTACTTTTTCGTTATGAGGCTGGGGCATCTGGGCAAAATATGAAAATTCAGATGCAATAACAGACAGATTTTCAATTTGTTCAACAATGTTCTTGGTGAAGCGTTCCATTTTGTTGTCTAAATCGGGAGCTTTTTCTTTCCAGGCCTTTTCCAAATATTGAACACTAAGTTTCATCGGAGTAAGCGGGTTCTTAATTTCATGGGCTACCTGCATAGCCATAACTCTCCAGGCACCCTCTCTTTCTGAACGTGAGAGCATTTCTGCGCTTTTTTCTAATTCGTCTATCATCCTGTTATATTCTGTAACAAGGGATCCGATTTCATCATGTCCTGACCAGTAAATCTTTTCATTTTTACCTATTAGCTTCAAATGACTTATTTTGTCCCTTATCACATTTAATGGCCTTGTGATCCTTTCTGCTATTATTAAAGCAAGCAAAACAGAAATTGCAATGAGAAACACATAAATATTAATAAATGCCATCAAAAATGATGAAAGTTCTTTTTTTAATTCGTTTTCTTTTGCAAAATATGGTAAATTAATAAAGTATAATAGTTTGTTATCTCGGTTGTAATAAGGCATGTAGGCAGAATAATATTCCAGCTTGCCAATATTTTCCTTCTGAATAAAAAGCGTTTTCTTTTCTGAAGTAAGTTGAAAAAATGCAGTTGTATTCATTTTTCTGGAAATCAGTCCTTCTTCATAAACCTGTGGTCTTGACGAAGCAATTAGGGTCCCATTGGTATCAAAAAGATTAATATCTGTAAAAAACACATTAGAAAACTTAACAAGGGCATTAGAAATAAATAAAAGTTGCTCTTCGGACATGATACCATCAGGAATCTTGTGTTGAAGTTCTATTAATATGGACATGGTTTTTTCGCTCAGTAAATCCATATTTTTTTGCTCATTTAGATTTCTAATAAAATAATATGTAGAAAGTCCAATTACTATAAAAGAAATCATAATAATTGAAATTATGGATATCTGAAGTCTTTTTTTAAAGTTTATCTGAACAAGGTCTTTTCTAAAGGGGATATTTAGAATCAGAAAACAGAAAAATAAAATAAGGCTGAAAATTGTAAAAAGAATTGAAAACGGGGCTAAAGAGTCAGTGATGCTGCCATTTTTTTTACTAATTATTAAAACTGCTGCCGGGTCTGTTTGATAACACAGATGATTATAACCGTTTTTGTCGTACGTAAAAATTCCGTTTTTAAAATCTTTATTTTCAATTTTTAACTTAGTTGTATAATAATGTTTCCCATATGCATCAACTAAATTGTTATTATAATAACGTGCATAAGAATAGTCAGACAAATCGGCATTAATAAAGTGTTTTTTATCAATCAACAATTCCGGATATCCCAAGCCTTTAAGAATAAATTTTGAAGTAAGTTCAACAAAAACATGAATATCTGAAGTGTCTTTTCTAAATCGAAATTCTGATAAATAATGATTCCCGCTTGTACCATAATTCAGTAAAAATAAATTATCACAGGTAGATGTTTTTCCGTAACGGGTTTTTAACTCATTAAAAAAATCAATACAATTTGTTTTATTTAGTGCAGTTTCAACCATCAGGCTGTCGTTTTTACTACACATAGTTATCTGTATTTTATATTTACTCCAATAACCAGAAAAATATTTTTTTAAAATATAATCTTTCGATTGTGTTTCGCTTTCGGGATATTTTTTAATATAACTTTTTAAATTTTTATCTGTTGTTATATTTTTTATAACGTCTTTAAACATATTTTCCGCCAAAATATCTTCGCCCGAAGATAATTTCATGGCAAAAACTTTTCTTTTTTCCAGCTCTTTCCTTGTGTTACTATTTGATACAATATAGGTAGCGGTGCCGGAAAAAAGTATGAGATAAAACAGTATTTCATAATAATTTAAGTTCTTTTTTAGTATTTGTCTGATAAGCATAAATACAAGATAATAAACTGCAAAAACACTTAAAATCAATATTTTATATTGCCATGTTTCGGGAATTGCTGTGGCAAGAAGAATACTGGTAACAGTCAAAATGCCGGCGAAAACATAATAATTAAGCCCTATTTTTTGAATAATTCTTAACATTTGAACCGTCAACAATACACAGGAAAGAGCTATAAATGAAATTAATAGTAATCCTATCAAACTAAAGCCATTTAGAGAAAATATCTGATTTAAATTAAACGAAATGGTTGAGTCAACAACCATTTTATTTATTAGGCCAAAAGATTTCATAAAAATCAAACCTGAAAAAGCGATGAGCAAAACAACAATAAAGCTTCCGGGGATTTTTTTTATAATTATTTTTTGAGGCAGTAAATATGATTTTTTATATATTATATAAGAGGCGATAAGAAACAAACAAACATTTAAAATCAAATCGCCAAAAGAAGGTAAAAGCTCAGAAGAAGCATAATATACTGGGCTAAAAATTTTTGTTTGATAAAGGTCGTGTGGTACTTTAAAATAAAACAATATACCTCGGAAAATAAACATGTCCAACACAAATCCCAAATAATAATATTTTTCATAAACCGGGAAAAAAAGCGACACTTGCTTGTGTAAATAATATAAAATAAAAATTACAAAAACAAAAACAAGAAAATAAAACAAGAAAATAAATATTTCCTGATTTTCTGTTAATTGATTGTCTCCATCCATAACCAGTGAAAACATTACTCGGCCTTCTTTGTTTTTTACTATGAAGGCATTCTTAATACTATCTGATAAGTCAATTCTTTGATTGTTGTTAATTAGATCGGGGTTAATTTCATTCAGCAAATAATCATTTTCATATTTATATTCCGATTTAACAAGAATGGCAGCAATACAAACTTTTTGCTTTGTTTTTAAGGTTTTTAAAACATACCAACCATTTTCAACCCTGACAAGATTTTTGTTTTCAAAAAATTCTTCATTATAAGTTAATGGAATTGGAAAATAGTTGTCGGACCAAAAAATCAAACTATCCTTCTTATATACATAATAAGAAATATCTTTTTCTCTGGTTTTTGGTAATTCTTTTTTAAAGGCATCAAAATCATTCTGAAATGTATTTTGGTTAATAGCTATTAATTTGTTTAAGTATTTCTCGGCAATTTCTTCTTTTTTGTGTAGTTGTTTTTCAAATTTTTTCAAATTTTTTTCCTGGCTATTATTTCCTAAATAAAAATCGTTCTTTATTAATGAAACAATTAACAAACACAGAATAACAGATAAAGACAGAAAAATAAAATTTTTATTCATTATATTATTTTATTTGTCATAATCCATAAAAAACGGCTTAATTTAATGCGATATAGAAATGTTTTGAAACAAAATCATGTTCTAATACTATAATTGGTTTATATACTCCTATATGTCTTCTATTTCGCTTGTTTTTTTAAAAACAAAAATTAAGCTAGAATATTCATTTCTATTTTTCTTTGCCCACATATTTGATTTCAATCCATTTATTAAAGCATTAAAAATATTTTTTTTACCATTTTTATATTTTTCGCTTAACAGACTAATATAATATGCGTCAAATTTTAAAGGATAAATATCAATGATTTTAAAATTATGTTTTTGAAATAACCCAATCAATGATTTTTTAGAAAAATGATATAAATGTCTGGGTAAATCAAATCCTGCCCAATATTTTTGATATTTACAGGCATCATAACAATTAATATTGGGGACTGCAATAACGGCTATTCCATTATACTTTAATAAATTATACAATTGTTGAACTCTTTCATTAATATTGTGCACATGTTCAATTACATGCCACATTGTGATAACGTCAAAGGTTCCTTTTTCAATGACATCAAGCTTGGTTTCTGAAAATACATCTATTTTGTATTGTTTAATTGCATGGCTACGAGAGGCATCGTCTGGTTCTATTCCAAGAACAGTCCATTTTAATTTTTTAAAATAATTCAAAAATTCACCTGTAGCGCATCCAATATCCAGAATAGCTCCGCTTTGAACATATTTGTTTATCAGTTTGTATTTTGTCTTATGATTGAGTTTTCTTGCAAAATGATAAAGTTTGTTTGTAATACCTTTTTTAATATTGCTGTGCGATATGTATTCTTTTGTCTTATAATATTTTATTATTTCGTTCTTATCCGGCCTTGGGGTTACAAAAAGAAATTCACAATTGTCACATTTGATAATTGTATAATTTTCATGTGTATAAAAGTAATCTTTGCTTTTTAAATACTCTGAAAAAGATGTATTTCCACAAATTTCGCAACTTTTTATTATTTCCATTTTTCTTGTTTCACGTGAAACACTAATGACCAAGATATAAAATTAACACATTTATATCTGCGGGAGAAACACCGCTTATTCTTGATGCCTGTCCTATGTTTTGGGGTTTTTGTTTGTTCAGCTTTTCTCTTGCTTCGGCTGATAATGAAATCAAACTATTATAATCAAAAATTTTTTTCAGCGATATTTCTTCAAATTTTAATATTTTATTTGCTATCTCTTTTTCTTTTTTAATATATGACTCATATTTTACAATAATTTCTACTTCTTCCAAAATGTCTTTTTCTTTAATTTTTTTTTCATTAATAAATTCCGCAAACTTTTTACAATAATTAATTAAAAAATTAATATTTACCTGAGACCTTAATAAAAGATTAATAAGCTTTATTTTTTGAGATATGTCTGGCGATTTTATTTTTTTTAAATATATATTTATTTCTTCTGGTGCTATGGATTCGTTTTTAATGAAATCATATAATACATTAATTTTTTTCTCTTTATCCTTAAAAATATTAAGCCTATTGTGGTTGATTAACCCAAGCTCATAGCCATAGTTTGTTAGACGAATATCTGCATTCCCCTGTCTTAATAGTATCCTATACTCGGCCCTTGAGGTAAACATCCTATACGGCTCATCTATGGTTTTCGTAACAAGGTCGTCTATCAATACTCCAATGTATGATTCGCTTCTTTTTAAAATAAATTCATTTTTGTTGTGTAATTTATTATGAGCGTTAATGCCGGCCATCAGCCCTTGCGCTGCAGCTTCTTCATAACCGGTAGTACCATTTACTTGACCCGCAAAATACAGATTATTAATTTTTTTTGATTCGAGTGTTGCCGTTATCTGGTCAGGAGGAAAATAATCATATTCTATTGCATATCCAGGTCTGAAAATTTTTACTTTTTCAAAGCCTTCAATTTTTTTTAAAGCATTTAATTGAATTTCTTCAGGAAGAGAAGAAGAAAATCCGTTTAGATAATATTCGATAGTATTCCAACCTTCCGGCTCAAGAAAAAGCTGGTGTCTGTTTTTGTCTGAAAAACGAACAATTTTATCTTCAATGGATGGACAATACCTTGGTCCGCGCCCTTTGATAATTCCTTTAAACAATGGTGATTTATCAAATCCTGTTTGTAGAATACGATGGGCTTCGTCGTTTGTATATGCCAAAAAACAGCTTTTTTGTTTTTTTAAAAATTTGGTATTTGTAAAAGAAAATTTTCCCGGCTCTTCGTCTCCTCTTTGCTCTTCAAGTTTGTTAAAATTAACCGTTCTTCCGTCAATTCTAACCGGTGTTCCCGTTTTAAGCCTATTAGAAATAATTCCATATTTGTGAAGGGAATCGGATAATTTATCTGCTGAATTTTCCCCTATTCTTCCGCCATATAATTGTTTTTCTCCGACATGAATTATTCCTTTTAAAAAAGTTCCTGAAGTTAAAATTACTGCTCTTGAAAAAATTTTTAACCCTAATTTTGTTATAATTCCGCAAACTGAATTATTTTTAATTATTATATCAACAGCTTCGTCTTGCCTGAAATCTAAATTTTTTGTTTTTTCGAGAGTTTCTCTCCATTTTTCCGAAAAAAGCATTCTATCACATTGAGCTCTTGGGCTCCACATTGCCGAGCCTTTAGAACGGTTTAGCATTCTAAATTGTATCATTGACAAGTCTGTTACTATTCCCATTTTTCCGCCAAGGGCGTCTATTTCTCTCACAATTTGACCTTTTGCCACACCGCCAACAGATGGATTGCATGACATTTGGGCAATTAAATTCATGTTCATAGTAATCAACAACACAGAAGACCCCAAATTGGCTGAAGCTGAGGCCGCTTCACAACCTGCATGCCCGGCACCAACCACTATTATATCATATTGTTTGACAGACATTTTTTATTGTTTCACGTGGAACGGCCATATTTGTTTGATTTACAGATTTTTATATAATTCAAATACATTTTTATGTATTCTTCTTCTTTTTTGGTCATAATTTTTTTTGATTCCAGAGTTTTGTCTTTATAGCCCGCCAAATGCAATATTCCATGCGCCATAACACGAATTAATTCTGTTTGTGGTTCTTCTAAATATTTATTTGCATTTTCTTTTATTCTTTCATAACTGATAAATATATCTGCGCTAAAATATCCTTCTTCCGAATAATCAAAAGCAATTACATCTGTAAGAGTATTTTTTCTTAAAAATTTTTTATTAATGTTCAACAAATATTTATCATCACAAAAAATAAAATTTAATTCTCCGTTTTTATAAACAACATTTTCATTTTTTAATATGTTGTGTATCCAAACGCGAACACATTTTTTGTTTTTTAAAATATTGTCTTTGATGCCAATAGAAAAAAAATTAATAGCGAAAACAGGCATGCTGTTTATTTATTTTTCTCAAAAATGCCTTTTTTGACTTTGAGATATTTGTCAATAAGTTGTTTTCTATTTATAAATACTTCCTTATTGATTGAGGTAATATTAAAAGTTAATTGTATTTTTCGTCCTTTACTTAAAAACTTAACATCGTCAGCCAAAGCTTTAATTAGATATATACCCGTTCCTTTTTTCTCTGGATTTTTTTCAATATCTGTTGCGTCTGGTATTGAGTTAAAATCAAATCCCGTTCCTTCATCTTCTATTGTAAATAAAATTCCACTGGGAACTAATTCAAATTGCAGAGATACTGTTTTATTTGCATTGTTTTCGTTTCCGTGAATTATCGCATTTTCTACTGCTTCATTCACAGCAACCATAATATTGCCGAAATAGTTGTTATTCAGATTATAATAATCACAAACATTTTCAATAAAACGTTCTATTTCCGGCAACTCGTGAATATCAGATTTAATGTTTAAAGTATGTTTTTTCATCAATCTTCGAATTTATAAAAATACTCATTAGTTTTATACTTAAAAAACGGGGTTAAAGTTACAGGAATTGTTTTTAATAATTCAATATCATTTGATTTAATTTTATTATATTCAAAAAAATCTTTTGGATTTGTGTATATTTTTTCAATGGCCTCGTTTGATTTTCTTTTTTCATCAAGCTCTCTCTCTTTTTCTGCTTTTTCAGAATCAAGCAATCGTGTTAATATTTCCTGCTGTCGTTTTAAAGTTTCGTTGCTTAACATTTTGTTGACCAGGTCGGTTTCGGTTTGCTCCATTTTTTTCATCATTTCTGAGATATTCCCGTCATTTCCTGTGCCGTCTTTTTTTAATTCTTCTCCATATTGTTGTAACATTTTTCTTATGGCTTCCTGTTCGGCAGCAAGACGTGCCAGTTGTTCGCTGATTGATTTCTGGCCATCTTTTCCTCCCGGTTTTTGTCCACTTTGCATTTGATTTTTAAGGTCTTCTATTTGTTTGTTAAGCTGTTCTTGTAATTTTTTCATAGTTGCCGCTGAAGGATTGCCTTTTCCTTGTTTTTTGCATTTCATTCCGCCCTTTTTATTACACGAACTATTACATGATGATTCCATTTCCTGCCTTATTTGTTCGAGAGCTTCGGCTAATAATAGGGCAAGATTATTTACTGATGTCATAACATATTGCTGCCATTTTTGGACCTGAGGTGTATTTCTGTTGTGTAATGCCTCAAGCGTTTTATCAACATTGTCGTTAATTGAAGTAATTTCTCTATTAACTATGGGTTGTATGATAGCTTGTCTTTTGCTTAATGCCAGCAATGAATCTTCCACCATTTTTAAACCGTCTTTTAGCTCCTTTTGCTTATCCATAATAGAGATGTACTTCGGGTCGTATATTTTTGTGCTTCTGATTTTTTCTATAAGCCCCTCCTGACTGAAAGATATTTTTATAAGGTTTTTCAAAATCATTCTCAAGGCTCTTTCGTCTTCTGCAAGTTCTTCCTGTTCCATTTCCTGTTGCATTTGTTCCAATTCGTTTGCAAGGTTTTCCATTTGCTCGCCGGCACTTTGCTGACTTTTTGATGCATTTTTTCGTTTGTTGTTTTGTAATTCTTCTTTACTGTTGTTTAGTTCATTTTGTATTGAATTTTGCTGCTGGTCGGTGTTTTTAAGGTCTTTTGGTATTTCTAATTCTTTGTTCTGTTCTTCCAGACTTTTGATGTCTTTTCGAATGTTCTGATATGTCTCGTCTATTTTTTTCTGTTCTTCAATCAGCTTGTTTTTATCGTTGTTTTCGTTTTTTGTTTCGTCTGATAATTTTTTTTGCTCTTCTGCCAGCTGCTGAAGTTTTTCTATAGTTTCGGTAAGTTTTTTATCAAACTCCAGTGCTTTAAACAACTCCAAATTTCTGTCAAGGTCTTTTTCAAGGTCTTTATTGCTCATTTTAATTTTGTCAAGCATTTCATCAATCTTGCTTTTATCAAGCTTATCAAGTAATTCCTGCATTTTTTGAAATAAGTCCTTCATTTCGTCTGACATAATTTTGTCAAACAATTCTTCCAGTTGTTTTTGTTTTTCAAGTAATGTGCTGTCGGCTTTCTGAAATTGTTGTTCTCTTATGTTGTTTTGTTTAAATTGCTCTTTTAAATCTTCAACATTTTGATGTAATTGCTGTTGTTTTTGCAGAATGTCTTCTATTTGTTTTCTTTCCTGCCAGTTTAATGTTTTTTTATCAATTAATTTTTTATCAATTTCTTCAATTTGATTTTGAAGTTGTTTAATGTCTGAAAGGGCCTGCTCAATTTTATTTTTCACTTCTTCATTATCTTTCTCTGTCTGTTCTTGTATTTCCTGCTCTGTGGGAATTTTAAATACTTTTTTAGAAGAACGGGCCGCTTTGCTTCCGTTTATTGCATCATTATCCCAAACTTCGAAATAATATTCAATATTGTCTCCACCTTCGACATTCAGTGATGACACATCAAAAAAGTGATAAAATTCGCTTTGAGTAATAAATTTATTTACATTAATGGCTTGAAACATTTCTTTTTCATCCTCATCGCCTTCACTCTGTGTAACTTTTTTATATTTGAACAAAAGTGTAGAGAATCCATAATCATCTTTTATAATCCCCTTAAAATAAATTCTGCTAAAGAACAGTGAGTCTCTGTATTCTTCTACATCAACTGAGGGGTATGAATCGGGAACTACATTAATTGAATATGTAAGCGAATCAATGTTTTTAACATATTGATTTTGCGGAATAATGGTATAACTCTGCGTTTCATAAAAAGAATGACTATAGCTATACAAATCTTCTTTGGCCGGGTCGAGCACAAGGTTTTTGCCTGCAAGCTTTAGAAATAATTTTTTTGTATCTTTTGTTTTTATTTTCCAGCTTACACGGGTGCCACACGGAACCGAAACGTCGCCCGAGTTTTCAATTATTTCGTTCTTTTTCCCGGTATAAGAAGGATAGTTTAATTGTATTTCAAAGTCGAGAATGATGGGTTTGGGGATTACTTTGATTGAATAATTTTGAGAACGATAACCGTCAGCACTAAAATAAAATGTAATATCTTCCTGAATATTTTTAAAGGTATAATTAAATAATATGATATTTTCTTTATTTAATTTATACTCGTTTTCATTTCTAACCAAAAACACTTCGGCGGGTATGTCGTTTCCGGTAAGTTTTACCTGTAATTTATAATCCTGTTGCTGCAAAGCCACAAGTTTATCATTTAAAATCTGAAATTTAAATGGGGCTTCTTTTTCGTAAAAAACGGAATAATTCATATATCGTTTGGATGGCCCAAAAACAACAGAGGGAGATGCTATTAATATTGTAAAAAAAACAACCAAGGGGGGTAAAAGATATTTTAAATATTTCTTATTTATTTTAAAATCAATGGCGGTAGAAAATGGAATGGGAGATAATTTTTGTATCTTTTGTTCAATGCCTGCTTCTAAAAGCTCCGAGCTTACATAAGGGTTGGTGGATATTTTTATTAATTGAAGTGTGTTCAAAAGCTTATCTTTTATCTCTGAAAAATGCGTTCCTATAATGGATGCTGCCGTTTCGTATGAAATAATTTTCCCGAGGCGATAAAGTTTTAATATTGGAGTAAAAACAAACACATATAAAACTATTACACTGGTAAGGATATAAGAATAAAATAATATTGTGCGAACCAAAGAATTAAAATACGCAAAATACTCAAGAACCACAAGTATAAGAAAATAAGTTAGCAATAAAGCGCCACACCATATAAGTCCTTTTAAAAGTTGATTTATATAATACTTACGAATAAATTCGTCAAGTTTTTGTATTAGTGTGGAATGATTTACGCTCATATTAGCAATTCAATTCATCATAAAAACGTAAGTTGTTTTTCATTATTTTTCCTTATTTATGCAAAGTTACAAAATTTGAGTATTGTTTTTCTATCCATAACATATATAAATAATCAAATCTAATTATTCAATAAAATTCCCTGTGATATTTTTTGGGTAATAAATAAACATCTAAATTTGTAAAAAATTAATAAAAACAAATTATGACCAAAAAAACAAATAAAGCGGTAATCAAGGAAGATGTTGTTGTTAAGTTTGTTGGAGATTCTGGGGACGGGATGCAACTAGCCGGCAATCTTTTTTCAGACACCGCTGCCCTAGAAGGGAATGACCTGGCAAATTTTCCTGATTATCCGGCAGAAATCAGGGGGCCACACAATACCATAGCCGGAGTTTCGGGCTTTCAGGTACATATCGGGAGAAGAGTATTCAGTTCGGGTGACATGTGTGATGTTCTTGTGGCAATGAATCCTGCATCTTTGAAATCAAATCTTAAGTGGGCAAAAAAAGGAGGAACGCTTATTATTGACAAAGACGCTTTTGATGTTAAAGCTCTTGAAAAATCAGGATATAAAAACAATCCTCTTGAAGACAATAGTCTTAAAGATTATAATCTTATTAAGGCTCCCATAACCACATTAACCAAAGAAGCATTAAAAGAACTTAATCTTGATTCTAAAACGGCTGAAAAATCAAGAAATATATTTGCCTTGGGAATGATGTATTATCTTTTTAACTGGAAACAGGACATCGCATTTGATTTTTTTGCAAAAAAATTCAAAAAAAATCCCCAGTTAATAGAATCAAATAAGCTTGCATTAAAAACGGGTTATAATTATGCGGAAACCATAGAGGCCATCAGTGTAACATACGATGTTCCTGCTGCAGCTCTTGAGAAGGGGAGATACCGTAATATATCCGGAAATATTGCAACAACCTGGGGATTTTTGGCGGCTTCAGAACGTTCCGGGAGACCCATATTTCTCGGCTCATATCCTATTACTCCGGCAACAGAAATATTGATGGAGATGGCAAAGCACAAATCTCTTGGAGCAAAAGTGTTTCAGGCAGAAGATGAGATTGCGGGTATATGTTCTGCTATCGGCGCTAGTTTTGCCGGTTCACTCGCTTTAACAACAACCTCGGGCCCCGGTTTATCATTAAAAAGTGAAGCCATTGGTCTTGCCGTGATGACAGAACTACCCCTGGTAATTGTTAATGTACAACGTGGCGGTCCTTCTACCGGCTTACCCACAAAATCTGAACAATCCGACCTTTTACAAGCTTTATACGGAAGAAACGGTGAATGCCCTGTATTTGTTATGGCTGCTTATTCTCCTTCAGATTGTTTTATTTCCGCTTATGAGGCTGCAAAACTTTCCATGGAGCATATGACTCCCACCATTTTGCTTACCGATGGTTATATTGGCCAGGGTTCAGAATTATTTAGAATCCCAAAAGTCAGCGAACTTCCCCCCATAAATCCTCCTATTGCAAAAGCAAATGATCCCGATTATAAACCTTTTAAAAGAGATTCAAAAACACTTGTTCGTCAATGGGCGCTTCCCGGGACAGAAGGCTTAAGACATAGGGTGGGGGGCCTTGAAAAAGAAAATATTTCCGGAAATGTAAGTATGGATGCTGCCAATCACCAACTGATGGTTGAGCTTCGCCAGAAAAAAATTATGAAAATTGCAGATTTCATTCCGGAGCAAAAAATTCATGGCAATCAAGAAGGAGATCTTCTTGTGATTAGCTGGGGCGGAACATATGGTGCCGTTCATACTGCTGTTGAAGAATTGCTGAAAAAAGAAATTAAGGTTGGCCACGCTCACTTCAAATATATCATGCCATTACCTAAAAATACAGAAAAAATTCTTGGTAAGTTCAAACATATTGTGGTTTGCGAATTAAATACAGGACAATTTGCTAATTATTTACGCATGCAATTTCCCCAGTATAGGTATGGTCAATATAATAAAATACAGGGACTGCCTTTTACTGTTTCGGAATTGACAGAACATTTTAATAAAATATTAAAGGAGATATAACCCATGGAAGAAAATTTAACTGTTGACAGAACGAGAGTCCCTCTCAGTAAAGAAGATTTTGTTAGTGACCAGCTGGTAAAATGGTGTCCGGGATGTGGCGACCATGCTATATTAGCTTCAGTTGCTAATGTTTTTCCAAAAATAGGTTACCGAAAAGAAAATTTTTGCCTGATTTCCGGAATCGGATGTTCTTCGCGTTTTCCTTATTATGTGAATACCTATGGATTCCATGGTATCCACGGAAGAGCCAATGCAATAGCCACCGGAGTTAAGGTTTCCAATCCCCATCTCAGTGTTTGGGTTGCCACCGGAGACGGTGATTCCATGGCTATAGGAGGAAATCACCTCATACACATTATCAGGAGAAACGTTGACTTAAATATAATGCTGTTTAACAACCAGATATACGGTCTTACCAAGGGGCAATATTCGCCGACCTCTCCTATGGGAAGTGTAACTAAAACATCACCCCAGGGAACAATTGAACATCCTTTTAATCCCGGAGAACTTGTTATGGGGGCCCAGGGAACATTTTTTGCCAGAGCTGTTGACACCAACCCAAAACTTATGACAGAAATTATGTTTGAAGCGGCAAAACATGATGGTACATCTGTTGTGGAAATATTGCAAAATTGCATTATTTTTAATGAGGGCGCTCATAATGTTATTACCTCTAAAGATTTAAGAGAAGAGCACCAGCTGATACTTAGAAATGGGGAGCCCATGATATTTGGAAAAAATAAAGATAAGGGCATTGTTTTAAAACAACAGGGTTTAGAAGTTGTAACGTTGGGACAAAATGGGGCTGCAGAAAAGGAAGTTTTAATTCATGACCAATATTCACAGGACCCCGGCATACATCTTATGCTTGCCAAAATGGCTCCGCCTTATTTCCCCATTGCCCTGGGCGTTATACGTTCGGCTATTTTTCCAACCTACGATGACCTTGTTGAAGAACAAATAAAAAGGTCAAAAGAGGTAGCGGCTATTAAAACGGTTGACGATTTGCTGAACAGCGGCGATACTTGGGAAATAAAATAATTCACTAGTATTACGCTTGTTTTATTGTTTCGTCCTGGTGATATTCTAATTCTGTCAGGAATGTATTGATTTCTTTTATCTTTTTTAAATCTACGGGAATCACTGTTTGTATATTCTTTATTTTTTTTATGGAAGAAATTAATTGTTTTTTATCAAACAACCTTGATGCATTTTTAACAATAAATAAATAATCTATGGATATTTCCTCTAATAAAACTTTTTTTTCTTGTTTGTTTGATAATAAAAAATAGTTTGTTCCACTGCTCGAATCAATATAGGAAAAATAAGAAAAACCTTCTTTCTTTTTATTTTTTAATATCAGGTTAAAATCTTTATAACGGGTTAATTGTATAGTGTGCGTATTATTAATTAACCAACATATTTTATAATCTTTTAACGGAGAGCTGATTCCGATAATCTGATATTCTTCTGTTAAATCATAAAGTAGAGTTGATA
Organism: Bacteroidales bacterium; assembly: GCA_023228145.1. Lineage (NCBI taxonomy): Bacteria > Pseudomonadati > Bacteroidota > Bacteroidia > Bacteroidales > Bacteroidales bacterium. The sequence goes on from JALOBU010000008.1 coordinate 97,350, forward strand.
ATTTTTTTACCATTATTGGTTATTATTTTTTTCTTTCCACCATTTATTAAAAGAAGTTTGTTTAATTTTAGGAATATCCCTTCTGGACCCCCAGCTTCTGCTAAAGAAAACCCGAAGTGCCGTATTTTTTAATTTTGCACCCGGTTTGTCCATCATCCAGCGGTTTGTCATAATTTTCTTCCAACCATACATAACCAGTTTGTCTGTTTTTCCGGTCAAATTCAAGTCAACACTGTCTCTTCTATTATACAAAAGCAGCCTGTGTAATTTTATTGCTGCGGGGCAAACCTCTGTACACTTTCCACACAGAGAAGATGAAAAGCTTAAGTGTTTATAGTCTTTCATCCCTAAAAGGTGCGGGGTAATAACCGAGCCAATTGGCCCGCTGTAAACGGCACCATAAGTATGCCCCCCAATATTTCTGTATATGGGGCATGCGTTTAAACACGCGCCGCATCTTATACACGTCAGGGCAACTTTTTGTTTTTTACTGTTTAAAAGATTGGTTCTTCCATTATCAAGCAATACAACATACATCTCTTCGGGACCATCTGTTTCTATTTCTTTTTTGGGTGATGTTATAATTGAATTATAAACAGTAATATTTTGTCCGGTACCGTGACTTGCCAATACGGGCCACAGAAGACCCAGGTCTTTCATTGAAGGAATGATTTTATCAATGCCCGCAATTGCAATATGAATTTTGGGGAAGGAAACCGACATCAGAGCATTTCCTTCATTTTCGGTTATAGCTATACCGCCTATATCCGTGATGATAAAATTAACTCCGGATATTCCAATATCTGCATGTATAAATTTTTCTCTTAACAGTTGTCTTACAAATTTTGTAATTTCCTCCGGTGTACTGTTGGCGGGGGTATTGAATTTTTTATTAAACAGTTCCGCTATATTTTCTTTTGATTTATGCATAGCCGGAGTAATAATATGGTACGGTTTTTCTCCGGCTATTTGTACTATATATTCTCCCAAATCTGTTTCTACAGGATCTATATTATTTTTTTCAAGTTCGTGGTTTAACTCTATTTCTTCAGTAGCCATTGATTTGGATTTGACAATATGTTTTGCTTCGGCTTTTTTGCAAATTTTTAATATTTCTGATATCGCTTCTTTTGCTTCAGACGCCCATATTACTTTTCCCCCGTTACGTGTAAAATTGTACTCAAATTCTTTCAGTTGATTTTCCATATCATTTATGGAACGATGCTTTAAAAAGGATACCCTTTGCCTGGCTACATTTAATTTTTCAAATTGTTCCCTTCCTTTGATAACTGCCGTGTTGTACTTGGATATATTATAATTTATTATTCTCCTGTGATTTTTATCAAAAGCTTTTATTTCAGATTTTTTTATAAAATCTTTTTGTTTTTCGCTCATTTCTATAGAATTATATTTTTAATTTTTTCAATCCTTCTTTGATGCCTGCCACCCTCAAAGCTTTCTTTTAAAAACATTTTGGAAATTTTTTTAGCTTCTTCCACATCAATAAATCTTGCAGGCAGAGATAAAATATTAGCATCATTATGTTTCCTTGCAAAATGCGCTATTTCTTCTGTCCAGCAGATGGCAGCCCTGACATTTATATATTTATTTGCAGTCATAGCCATCCCGTTGCCGCTACCACAGATAATAATACCAAATAAATATTTTCCATCGTTTATATCTTTAGATAAAATGTGTGCAATATCGGGATAATCCATACTTTCACTGGTGTTGGTTCCGTAATCTTTAAGGATATAATTTTCTTTTTCAAGAAAAATTTTTATATTTTCTTTTAAATCAAAACCAGCATGGTCACATCCAATAGCAATTATATTTTTATTAACCCGGGTATTGTTCATAATAAATTGTATTATTTTTTAGTTTTTAAAATAAAATCTATTTTGCTTATTTAACAATGTATTTATATTTTATTTTATGTTTTATATTATCAACATATTTTCTGTTTATAAAACTTTAAATTTGTTGAAAAAATATTTTTTTATTTTTTTGTTTATAAATCCTTATTTTTTGAATATTTTTAAACAATATTTTACTATAAAATTACACTTTTTTTATTAACATTTTCAATTATCAACATTATGTTTATAACTTAAAAAGTTTTTAATAATCAATAAATTACTATTATTTTATTGTTTAAAAGTTTTTAATAATATACTTTAAATAAAAACAAAAATTTTTTTAATATATTTTTTATAACCATACTAACAAAACTATTTAATAATGATATTCTTTAAAAAATTTTATTATTATTATTAATTAAAAAAAATATAAAAATAAAACATTGTAATATTGTACAAAAAAAATAAAAAATGAACTTAGAAGAAAAAATATTACAACTGAAAAAGCAAAAAAACGCAGTAATATTAGCTCATTTTTATCAGATATCCAAAATTCAGGATATTGCTGATTTCGTTGAAGACAGCTTGGGCTTATCACAAAAGGCTGCAAAAACAAAAGCTGACATCATTGTTTTTGCTGGAGTAAGATTTATGGCAGAAACAGCAAAAATATTAAATCCAAAAAAGAAAGTTATTATTCCTGACATAAATGCTGGATGCTCATTAGAAGAATCTTGCAAATTTTCAGATTTGTTAAAATTTAGAAAAGAAAACCCGGAATATAAAATCATAACCTATATCAACTCATCAGCTGAAGTAAAAACCATTTCAGATATAATATGCACATCGGGAAATGCGGAAAAAATAGTAAATTCATTTGATAAAAATGAAAAAATAATGTTTGTTCCCGATAAAAACCTTGGTAGATATATAAATAATAAAACAGGAAGAAACATGTTGCTATGGAACGGTACCTGTAAAATACATGATTTGTTAAAAGCAGAAAATGTATTAAAGCTAAAACAGCAACATAGTGAAGCAAAAATAATTGCACACCCGGAATGCAATGCGGCTATTTTGAAAATAGCAGATTTTGTAGGCTCCACAGCAGCTATGCTAAAATACATACAGGAAGATGATAATGAGAGTTACATTGTGGCAACAGAATCGGGTATTATTCATCAAATGAAAAAAAAATGCAAAGAAAAAAAATTCATTCATGTTGCTCTTGATAATACCTGTAGTTGCAATGATTGCGAATACATGAAATTAAATACTCTTGAAAAATTGTATCTTTCTTTGAAAGAAGAAAAACACGAAATAGAACTTGATAAAAAGATTATTTCACAAGCAAAGAAACCCATTAAAAAAATGCTTGAAATATCATAAAAAGTATGTTAAAATACTGCACTATATTTTTACTTCTTTTTTCAAATTGTCTTTTTGCTCAGGACAGTATAAATAATAATGGTTATAATAAGTTTTTTTATAAAAACGGAAGTATAAAAAGTCAAGGACTAATTATACAAGGTAAACCAGAGGGGTACTGGAAAAATTATTATGAAAACGGCATTCTTAAATCAGAAGGAAACAGAAAAAATTTTGAAATAGACAGCATATGGATATTTTATAATGAAAAAGGGGACACCCTTGTTAAAATCAATTACAGTCAGGGAAAAAAAAATGGAATAAGAACAACATATACGGGAGACGAAATCATTGAAGAAAACTTTGAAAACGATATAAAAAAGGGGTTTTCATATAAATATTATCCCGGAAGAAATTTAAAATATAAAGTGAACTATATAGATGGGAGAGAAGAGGGTACTGCTTTTGAGTACTCAACAGATGGAAACATTATAACGATAATTGAGTATAGAAAGGGTTATGTAATAAACAGCGAAAACATAAATCGTTATCGGGAAGGGTTGAAACATGGTGTATGGAAGGAGTTTTATGAAAATGGACAGGTTAAAACCGAACAAAATTACAGTTATGGGAAAAAAGACGGATTTTATAAAGAATTTGACACAAAAGGGAATTTAATCAAGATAGTAAAATTTAAAGATGATTACGAAATACCGGATGCACCGGAGCTTTTAAAATATGATATTAAAACAGAATATTACAGAAACGGAAAGGTAAAAATTGTTCAAAGTTTTAAAGATGACATTCCGGAAGGAATAAGAAGAGAATACTCTCAGGAAGGAGAAATTACAAAATCTTATATTTTTAAAAATGGTGTTGTTATAGGTATGGGTATTGTTGATGAATCGGGCTATAAACAAGGTCCGTGGAAGGAATATTTTGACAACGGCCAGGTTGAAGGAGAAGGAATTTATGCCAACAGCCTGAAACAGGGGCAATGGAATTATTATTTCAGAAGCGGAAAAATAGAACAAAAAGGTACATATAATAAAAACGGAAAACCCGAAGGAAGGTGGATATGGTATTATGAATCGGGAAATGTAAGAAGGGAAGAATATTATAAAAATGGCTTGTATGACGGGAAACACCTGGAGTTAAGCGATTCAGAAAAAGTCATAGTTTCAGGGGAATATGTAGAGGGAGAAGAAGAAGGCCCCTGGATTTATGAAGTGGGCGACCAAAAAGAAGAAGGTTCTTATGTGACCGGAAAAAGAGAAGGCCCGTGGACTTATTATACAGGAGAAATGATTAATTTTGCAGGAAATTACACTGAAGGAAATCCCGATGGTTTACACACTTATTATTGGGAAAACGGAAATATAAAACAGCAGGGAAAATACATCATGGGAAAAAAGGAAGGAGATTGGGATATGTATGATTTAGATGGTATTAAAATAATAACCATAAGGTATGAAGATGGAGTAGAGATAAGTTATGATGGAAATAAAATAGAAAAAGATGTTGAAAAATGAAAAATTTGTATTAATTTTATAGTTTCTTTAATTGTAAAAATTATGATAAAATCAAGAATTTTAATAGTTGAAGACGAAGTAATTGTTTCAAAATATATTGAAGCTTGTTTATCAAACTTGGGTTATGAAATTGCCGCCGTCATCACGTCCGGGGAAGAAGCGGTGCAGAACACAGAAATCATCAACCCGGACCTGATATTGATGGATGTACGTTTAAGCGGAAAAATGAATGGCACCGAAGCTGCCGCGCAAATCAGCCAGAAAATGGATGTGCCCATTGTTTTTTTAACTGCCTATACCGATGAAAAAACCATTGATATGGCAAAGGATTCGGACCCTTACGGCTATCTGGTAAAGCCTTTTTACGAAAAGGAACTACAAACCACTCTGGAAATGGCATTACACAAACATGAAAAGTTCAGGCTGCTGAAAAAGGAAAGAGATTTGTTTTATTCCATTATTGAAAATAAAAATACAACTGACAGTATTTTTATTAGAACCAACAACCGACTGAAACGGGTAAAATATGATGAGATATGCTATGTAGAGGCGTTGCGGGATTATATTACCATCAATACTTCTGCAGAAAATTTCACTGTGAGGATAAACATGAAGGAGATACAGAAAATTCTCCCGGAAAAAGATTTTGTAAGGATACACAAATCTTTTATAGTGCGCATGGACAAAATTTTCTCAATAAAGTACACAAGTTTAATTATTGAAGGTTCGATGAAAGAACTTCCAGTTGGAAATTTTTACCGCAAGGATTTATACGGCAGGCTGAATATGTTATAAACTAGAAAATTAAAAAGTATTTAATAAATTTATAAAAAATGAAAACTGACAACAAATGACTTAATTTGTTGTCAGTTTTTTTTGTAATAAAAATGGCTTTTTACCAAGATAAAGATAAGACAAAATAACAGTACAAAGGCGACAGCACATACACTACAAACCCTTCACCACATGTGCACATCCGGATTAGATTACAAATGAATTTATCTAATCACAATCAGTTGGAATCAGAATAATTTTATAACAATTTGTACATTTGACTGATGATCTTCGAGAGTGTCATAACATTATTTTATATTCTGCTCTTTTGCATTTTTATTTCCAGATGGAAATTCTTCAGTTTTGAAGGACTGACCAAACCGGAGCTGACGTTGATATTTTTTATCAAAATAATTGCAGGACTTTTACTGATAATAATTTATTCAAGGTATTATATCATCCGGGGTGATGCCGATATTTTTAAATATTTCGACGACAGCGAAAAGATTTATAATGTTCTTTTTATTAACCCTATTCATTATTTACGCCTGGTCTTTGGAATAAATGCCGATAGCGAACAGTTGCAAAAATACATGGAAGGGACTTATGTATGGGCATTACAGACCAGCGATTATCAGCATTTTATTGCATCGGAAAAAATCGACCTGTTTAATTCGCATCGACTGATTACCCGTGTTAATGCCGTGATACGGCTTTTTTCATCAGGTTGTTTTGGTGTTCATACTGTTTTTATGTGCTTTTTCTCGCTTACAGGCTTGACGGCGCTGTATAAAAGTGTCTTTCCTTTTCTCAAAAAAAAGAAAAAACTGCTTATCCTGTGTGTTTTTTTCATGCCTTCCTTGCTGCTCTGGTCTTCGGGCGTTTTGAAAGAAGGGTTTCTTTTCGCAGGCATCGGACTGGCAGTATATAGTTTTTTTAAAATCACACACAGGCAACATTCGCTGTCAAATATTATTTTGTTTGTGTTTTCATTGTTGCTTATTTTATTTGTTAAGTACTATCTTTTAGCGGCCCTGCTGCCGGCTATGACTTCCTATTTCCTTGCATACAGGTTCAAACGATTGAAAACTATTTATGCCTACCTGCCGGTTTATGGACTTATTTTTATTATCGTTGCCCTGACACCATACATAAAAGGTGTTCCCAGCCCTCTCAAAGTTTTGTCCGATAAACAAGCCGATTTCATCCGCGATGCTAGTGGAGGAACCTATTGCGTAAGGGACAATGCCGGGAAGGAAGAATTTCTTTTTTTTCCACCAGGCACAAAACTTATAAAAGCAACCACAGATTCTGTTAACAGCGATTTTAAGGTAGCGCCCGGTACCATTGCTTACAAATACAAAGACGGCAAATTAACGGGGGAAAAAGAAATTATTGGATTCGAAAAAAGCGCTTCTGATTACTTTTGGGCGATATCGTCCATGCCTGTAGCTGGAAGTTTAATCAAATTAAAAAAACTGGAGCCCAATATTTTATCATTTTTCTCTTTGCTGCCTTCAGCAATTTTCAATGTTTTTTGCAGGCCACATGTATTTGAGATTTCATCCATAATGATGGCGCCTGCAGCGATCGAAAATTTTTTTATTTTGTTGTTTATCATTTTGTGCATCTTGCGTTTTGGCATTAACCGACAAAATTATAATTTACTGCTTTTCTTCACTTTATGTGTTTTAACCTGGTTTATTATTGTTGGAATCACTACTCCGGTTTTAGGGAATATTGTGCGTTACAAGTCGCCACTAATACCATTTCTGATGGTTTCCGGACTGTTGGTTTATAAGCCGGGAAAGTTTTTATAAACAACTGTTTAATTTTTTAATATATTTACCGTTCTTTTTTATTAAAAACAGGCATCAATGGAATTATTAGGCATTTTTGATGTACTCGTCCGTTATGCTGAAAGGCTCCTGAAAAGCGATGCTCTTGCGGGAAAAGAAGAAGGCGAATGGGTTAAATACAGCACCAACAACTATCAAACCGGACATTGAACACCCTACAAAACCTATAGTTAAAGAATGAAAAATTGAAGAAACAGACTTTAAATTCAACCAAATATAGAGTAATCGGACTTATTTTGTTGATAATTGCAATATTGCCTTATCTGTATATAAGTATGTATTGCAATCCTATAGCCGATGACTTTACTTATGCGTTTAAAATCAAAAATCATAATTTCTTTTCAGTACTCTTAAATGAATATTTGAACTGGAATGGCAGATATATTTCAAACATTTTTGTTATACTTAACCCAATTGCTTTTGATAGTTTTTTGGGATATAAGTTTGTACCTATATTCTTGATTTTTTTAACAGTTTATTCGATTTATTATTTTATTCGAAAACTAACGAATGAAAAACTGACAAAATATGAAACGTTAGTTTTTGCACTAGTTTTAACTCTATTGTATTTATATCAAATGCCAATAATATCTGAGGGGATATACTGGTATACTGGCGCTGTGACTTATCAATTGGGAAACATCTTTTTACTTTTCTATTTAGGAATTCTTTCGCAATTCATTTATGAAAAATATATATTCCACAATAGAATTATACATTTAATAATTTTAATTCTATCGATGTTTCTAACTGTGGGATTTAATGAAATATTAATGATTATCATTGTACTTCTTTCGTTATGTATATACCTTGTTTATTTATTAAATAGGATAAAAAAAAGAAAGTTGGTTTTCTATTTACTTATAGCATCAATATGCTTCGGTAGTATCGTTTATTTTGCTCCAGGGAACTTAACAAGAGAGGCATTTTTTCCTGATAATCACAACCTGATTAATTCGTTTATTCAATCAATAGCACAAAGCATTAGGTTCTTTTTTGATTGGATTTCATCAGCTCCCATAATTTTTATTTCTATATTATATTTTAAGCTTAACAGAACGCTTTCAGAAAATATTCCATTATTTAATAAATCATTTTACTTGTCACCTGTTTTCTCATTCAGCCTGTTATTTTTTATTATTTTCATAGGTGCTTTTCCTGCATATTGGTCAACAGGGATATTAGGGCAACACCGTACTATAAATACTTCATATTTTTTATTTCTCCTTATTTGGTTTATAAATTTAACAGTGGTTTATAACCAAAACCTGATATCATTTGAGCAAATTAATAAGAAAGTACAACTGGTATTTCTTGTTATAATATGGTGCTCGTTGGTATTTACCAAAAACGGCTACAATTTATTTCAGGACATTAGAACTGGAGATCATAAAAAGTATAATGACCAAATGGTTAAACGATATTCAATAATTGAAGAAAGTAGCGATACTATATATTTTGAACCAATAAAAAATAGACCCGCAACTTTGTTTGTTTTAGATATAACTGATAATCCTAAAAATTGGCAGAATTTAGGATATGCTATATTCTTCAATAAGCCAGAAAAGAGTATTATACTCAAAAGTAAAGATTAGAAAAAGAAGCTTAAAAAAGTTTTAATAAAAAAAGGTTAACAACGATAAATATACGTAATGCGGGGTGATTTAGTAAATTTGAACTTTAAAGCATTTCAATAAACAACGTAGCGGTTTGATAGTGGAGCGCCTTTAAATTCCGCACAACGCATATTCGAACCTTTATACATTAACAAAAACAAAATCAATTTGTTTTTTTGAAAGTAGAATTTTCTTCACCTTAATTTTTACCTTGTCGCCCAGGCGGTAACGCCTGCCAGAGTAGCGACCGATTACCACATAATTTTCTTCATCAATAAAATATACATCGTCATCCATATCGCGTATGGAAACCATGCCTTCGCATTTATTTTCGATGATTTCAACATAAATTCCCCATTTGCTGATGCCGCTGATATGTCCCTCAAATACCTGTCCCAGCTTGTCCGACATATATTCGGCCATTTTATATTTTATAGATGCACGTTCGGCGTCGGTGGCCATTTTTTCCATGTCGGAAGCATATTTGCATTTGCCTTCGTATTCTTCTTTATTTACCGGGGGTTTTCCATTCAAATAACGTTCCAGCAGACGGTGGACCATCAGGTCGGGGTAGCGGCGTATGGGCGAAGTAAAATGTGTGTAATGTTTAAATGCCAGCCCGTAGTGGCCTATATTTTCTGTGGAATAAACCGCCTTGGCCATGGTGCGTATGGCAAGCTGGTTAATCATGTTTTCTTCTCCCTTTCCTTTGATATTTTCAAAAATTTTGTTGAAAGAATCGGCCAGGGTTTTTGTGGTTTTGCTGTTGATTTTGTAACCGAGTTTAGAGACAAACTGAGAAAAAACGTCCAGCTTTTCGGGCAAAGGTTTGTCGTGAATGCGGTACACAAATGTTTTGGGTTGTTTGCCGTTATTGGGTTTTCCGATAAGTTCGGCCACCCTGCGGTTTGCCAGCAGCATAAAATCTTCAATAAGCTTGTTGGAATCTTTTTGCTGTTTGATAAAAACTTCAGTAGGCTTTCCTTTTTCATCATATCTGAATCCGATTTCTTCGGTATCAAACGCAAAAGAACCGCTTTTTAAGCGTTTTTCACGCAACAGGGATGCCAGACGGTTCAGGGTTTGAATTTCTTCTGAAAACAGTCCGGAACCCGTTTCAATAATCTGTTGTACTTCTTCATAATTGAAGCGGTGGTTAGAGTTGATGATAGTTTTGCCAAACCATTCATGGATAATTTCCGCATCCTTATTCATTTCTAACACAGCTGAAAAACATAATTTATCTTCGTTGGCCCGGAGAGAGCAGACATTATTGGACAAGACTTCGGGCAGCATAGGAACCACTCGATCGGCCAGATATACAGACGTACCGCGCCGGTAAGCTTCTTTATCAATCAAAGAGTTTTCTTTAACATAATAAGAAACATCGGCAATGTGTACACCGACTTGCCAATTTCCGTTTTCAAACGTTTTTAAAGAAATAGCATCATCAAAATCTTTGGCATCTTCGGGGTCAATGGTAATGGTGAAAACATTACGGAAATCGTGCCGTCTGCTAATTTCTTCGGCTGTGATTTTTACAGGCAGCATTTCTGCTTCGCGCTCCACATTTCCCGGAAACGACAAAGGGAAACCAAATTCCGCAATGATGGATTGCATTTCAACGTTGTTTTCTCCTGATTTGCCCAGCACTTCAATTACTTCGCCAAATGGGTTTTTGGAATTTTCGGGCCATTCATTGATTTTTACCAATACCTTTTCGCCATTTTTAGCATTTTTAATTTTATTGTTTGGTATGTAAATGTCAACAGCAACGCTTTGGTTGTCGGGTATGAGAAAAGAATAGTATTTTGTTACCTGCAGGACACCCACAAATTGATCTTTTGAACGTTTGATGATTTCTACGATTTGACCTTCAGGTTTTTTTCCCTGGCGGCCGGGCAATATCAGCACTTTTACTGTATCGCCGTTCATAGCGCGGTTGGTGTTATTGGGGGCAATAAAAATATCCGGACCCGGGTCATCCGTAATGATATATGCTTTGCCTGTTGATTTCATATCCACCGTGCCGGTGAAATAGGTTTTTTTAGGAAAATATGTACTGAATTTTTCGGGGTTGAGTTTGTATTTTCCTCTTTTTTCTTCTATCAGGCTTTTGTTTCGCATCAAGCTTTCGATTTGCTTCCTGATGATGTCACGATCGGCTTTGTCTTTTGTGCCTAAGGATTTTGAGATTTGCTTGTAATTAAGCCCGGTGTAAGGATTTTTAAAAAAAATGTTCAGAATTATGTCTGCAACTGTATTTGTGTTTTTTGAACTTCTGCGGGAAGAGTTTTTGCCCATGTTTTTTTTGGTAAAAATACATTTTTATGGCATGTTGCCGGAAAGATATTTTGCCCGTGATTATCAGCGGACGATTTTATACCTTTGCGGGCAATTTAAATATGTTTTTAGGATACAACTATATTGATGTCTTGGTAAACGTGGTTCTGGCGCTTATCATGCTGGGTATCGGGCTTTCACTGACGGTACGGGATTTTAAGAACCTGTTTGTGCGCCCCAAACCGCTGGTGATAGCACTTGCCGTGCAATTGTTTCTGATACCGCTTATTGCATTTATCATTGCGGCATTTTCAAATATTTCGCCGGAAGCTAAAGTTGGAATGGTAGTAGTTACACTTTGTGCCAGTGGGGCATCTTCTAATTTAATCACTCATCTTTTTAAAGGAAATGTTGCTCTGGCAATATCCATGACCACCATTAACAGTTTTATCACACTGCTCAGCATTCCGCTGATGGCAAATCTTGCTTTATTGTTGTTTTTGGGAGTGGAAAGAGAAATACATCTGTCGGTGGTTAAAACAGTTGTGCAGATATTTATTGTTGCTTTGATTCCTGCAGGCATAGGCGTTTTTATAAGGCGGAAAAAAGAAAATATTGCCATAGGCTTGGAGAAACCATTAAAAATAATTCTGCCGCTTCTACTGGGATTTGTTTTTACCATAAAAATATTTTTTGGGAAGGCAACGGGTGGTACAGGAATTACGGTTTCTGAAACTACAACCCTGATGCTCCCGTTGATGCTGCTGAATTTTTTAGCGATGTCAGCGGGTTTTTTTGTTGCCCGCTTATTTAAATTGAAATTTCAGGACCAGTTTACTATTTCAATAGAAGTGGGACTGCATAATACGGCACTTGCGTTGCTTATTACAGGAACTATTCTTAAAAGCCCCGAGATGGAAAAACCCGCTGTAGTTTATGCTATGTTTTCGTTTTTTACGGCCATTATTTTTGTGTTAATAGTAAAAAAGTTTTTCAGCAACAAACCTTAAAATAAAATCCGGATTTTGATATTTTTTTAGAGGCCGCAAAAATACTTTTACTTAACTTGTGCTTGATTTATTGACTATCTTTGCATTTTAAAACAATTTTATGATAACGAACGAACAAGTAAGGGAATTGGAAAAGCGTCTGGAAGACCTGAGGAGGTTTCTTTGACATTGATAAAAAGCTAAGCCAAATAGCTGAAGAAGAACAGATTGCTCAAAAGCCCGAATTCTGGGACGACCCGAAAAAAGCAGAAACATTACTGAAAAACATACAGGAAAAAAAATCTTGGACGGAAGCTTATGCGAAAGCTAAAACTTCTTATGAAGATGTTGTTGTTATGTGGGAATTTTTCATTACTGGAGAAGCCGGCGAGCAAGAACTGTTGCAGTCGTATCAAAATGCACTAATCGGCATAGAAAAATTAGAGTTCAGGAAAATGTTGCGCGGGGAAGAAGATAAGCTAAGCGCTATTATCAATATTAATCCCGGTGCGGGCGGAACAGAAAGTCAGGATTGGGCGCAAATGCTGATGCGTATGTACCTTAGATGGGGAGAGCGCAATAATTATAAAGTGAATATTATCAGCGTGCAGGAAGGAGATACCGCCGGCATCAAGTCGGCATCTATTGAGTTTGAAGGGGAATTTGCTTTTGGTTATCTGAAAGGAGAAAATGGAGTTCATCGCTTAGTGCGTTTATCACCATTTGACGCCAACAACCGCAGGCATACTTCTTTTGCATCCGTTTATGCTTACCCAGTGATTGACGACAATATTGTAATTGATATCAATCCTGCGGATATTGTTTTTGACACTTTTCGCTCCAGCGGCCCGGGCGGACAAAATGTTAACAAAGTGGAAACAGCCGTACGGCTGAAACATACTCCCTCAGGAATTATTGTTGAATGCCAGGAAACCCGTTCACAAATGCAGAACAGGGAAAAAGCCATGCGCATGCTGAAGTCGCAACTTTATGAAATTGAACTGAGAAAGAAACAGGAAAAAATTGATGAAATAGAAAGCAACAAAAAAAGAATAGAGTGGGGGTCACAAATACGAAGCTATGTGATGCACCCATATAAAATGGTGAAAGACTTGCGTACGGGTGTTGAAACATCAGATGTTCAAAAAGTGATGGACGGAGATTTGGAAGAGTTTATTAAAGCATTTTTGATTCAATATGGATAAAAATGTAAAAGCGTTATGTGGCGAAAAAGTTCACGTTTATCATCAAATATTTACAATTTTTTTTATGATAATTAAAAACATATTATTTTTTTCTTAGTTTAGCTAGAATTTTTTATAAAAAATAAGCCTTATTACGCTTTTCATAATTTTATTCCAAATTCCGCATTAAGAATTTTCTAATGCGTAGCATTAGGAATAATTAAGTATAATTAACTGTTTTTAAATAATTTATAATGTGAATTTTTAATGCGGAATCGACAAAGTAAATGTAATCCCGGCATTTAAAAATTGCAAGGAACATTTACTAAGTAGGGGTTACCCAGATTCAGCGCACAATCCTGCGCGCAACTCAATAGTTCACTAAGTTTTTATTGCGTAATATAGGATTAATGAAATCGGGCTTACAGAAAACACAACCCTTTATCAGAACCCCGCAAAAGAAAATGTTACTGTTAAAACCGGGTTGATACCATCCTCAGAAATAAATTTACAGATTTATGATTTGCTGGGAAACAAAGTTATAAAGGAACTTTACGGACAGGAAAACAGAGAAAACAATATTGTATTAGATTTATCTGTATTGCAGAGGGGCATTTATTTTCTGAAAATCAGCATCAGCGGAAAAAGCATTACCAGAAAAATTGTGTTGAGCTAACATTTGTTTCTTCAGAACAATTTTTACGAAAATTAATTTTTTGTGAATAGGTTATTCGTAATATGTCTTGTCGTTGATTTTTTTGTCAATGACGGTAGTTTGTAATCCGGCTTTTTTGGCTTTTTCCCAATATTCAACTGCTTGTTCCGGCAAATTGTTTTTGTATAAAATATCGCCATAATGGTCTAAAATAGTAGCGCTTTCTGAATTACTTCCGGCTAGGGCTTTTTCAATCCACGCTTTGGCTTCTTCATATTTTTTAAGGCGGAACAATACCCAGGCGTAAGTATCCTGATAACTAGCATTTTCAGGATAAAGAGAAATTAGACGTTTGCTTAATTGTTCTGCCCTCATCAGGTTGGTATTTTGCAGGGCGAGATAAAAACTGTAATTATTAAGGAGATATGCATTATTTGGTTCGATGCTCAGGGCTTTTTCAAAAGATTCAAAACTCAGATCAAAATTTTTGTTTTTATAATAACATTCCGATATGATAGTATAATACTTAATCAGCTGTTTATCGTCGTCGGCGATAAAGTTTTTTCCGGTCGTCAGAGAATTAATTGCTGAAGAAAAGTTTCCCTGGCGCATTTCAGCAAGCCCGTTGTAAAGATATGTTTCGGCTTGTTCCGGAAAAAGTTCCATAGCTTTTTTGCTTTCGGAAGCTAAAGCCGTGTAATCTTCGAGCAGGAATTCTATTATAAAAAGTTGTTGCCACACAACATATTTGTTGTTATCATACTCTACCACTTTACGAAAAGCATCACGGGCGCCCGAAAGGTTTTTTCCCCGAAAAAGAATGTCGCCTAAAACAGAATATGCCTTAGGTTCTTCAGGGGATGAGTCAACAACGATTTGAGCCAGCGAGGGAAGAGCTTGCTGGTAAGGGTCGTTGGGGTCTATCTCAAGGTTCATTATTGATAAAAGAATTTTAACCTTGCTGTCAATGTCTAAATCCTTGCTGGAAAAAGCCGTTTTCAGTTCTCCGATAGATTGTTCGTGCAAATTTTGTATTCTGTAATAATCAGCCAGCGAAAGATGTACGTAAGGGTCTTCAGGATTAGTTTTTTTTATCGCTTCATATATACTCAGGGCCTTAAGCGGCATATTGTTGGACATATATAATTCAGCCAGCAGGCCTTGGTATTGAATTTCTTCCGGAAATGCCTCAACAAGCGATTCTATTTCGCTGAAAGCTTTTGATTTTTTGCCGAGCTGCATGTATAATTTTTCTTTTTGCAAAGTGGTTTCGGCCTGCCTGCCGAATTTGTTTTCGGTAATATCATAGATTTTAATGGCCTCATTGTAATTGCCCTTGACAATCAATAAATCTGCCCAATCCAGATAGAGCTCCTGTTTATCAGGAAATTTGTCTGTTAATTTTTTATAGGTTTTGTCGGCATTATCATAATCCCTGAGAGCAATAAATGTTTGGGCCACAAGAAGAGAATACCACACATTATCGGGTTTCTTTTTGGCGGCATTTTTTATCAACACCAGAGCATCATCGTATTTGCCATCATTAAAGAGCAGAGATGCCATTTCGTACATGGCGGCATCGTTGTTGGGATTTTGTTTTATACATTGAGCAAAAAGGCCCAGGGCTTTGTCGAAATTGTTCAGATATTTTTCTTTTAACCCATCCAGAAATAATGCAGAATTTTGTAATAATTCTTCTTTACTAAGCTCTTTGGATGTATGACCTTGCTTGCTCTCATTTGTACCCCGAATATTCCAGGAAGGATTAGGTGTTTTGCAGGCGCAGAACATCCACAACAAAACGATGCAACACGGAAATAAAAAATTTATTTGATTGACAGAGATTTTCATCCCACTGAAGTATAATCGCCTATATTTAATTCGTATAAGTTTCCTTTGTAATCAACGTAATTTCCTATCATGGAATTATCCAAGTTTGCATCTTTTATGCAGGAATTTTCTTGAATAATACTGTTTGTAATTATGGAATTTTGTATTTGGGTGCCATTACCAACAGAAACATAAGGCCCTATTACCGAATTAGAAATAACTACATTTTCACCAATGAAACAGGGGGGGGTGATAATGGAATTGGAAAATTTTGCTTTGTCTGAAATCAGTTCGGTATTTTTCAAAATTTCCAGAAGGCGCTGGTTGGTATAAACAGTGGCATTTTTATTTCCGCAGTCAAGCCATTCGTCAACATTTTCGACATAAAAATGCATGCCGGCTTTCAGCAAATTTACTAGTGCGTCTGTGAGTTGATACTCGCCGGATTTAATAATATTATTGGCTATAAGGGATTGCAGTTCGGTGCGAAGCTTTTCGCCCTCTTTGAAATAATAAATCCCGATAATGGCCAGGTCAGAAACGAATTCATTGGGTTTTTCGACAAAGCCGCTTATAAGATGTTCTTTGTTTAAAGTTACCACACCAAAATCGCCGGGATTTTTAACACGATGTGCCCAGATAATACTATCTTTTTGTTTGTCAATCTGAAAGTTTGCCCGAAACAGAGTGTCTGCAAAAGCAATGATAATGTTTCCGCACATCATTTCCTTGGCACATAAGATAGCATGGGCTGTTCCCAGCGCTTCGTTCTGGTAATAGATACTCCCCTTAACTCCTAGGGAGCTGCATATATCAAGCAGCTTTTGTTCGTTATCAGCGCCAAAATTTCCGGTAACAAAAGCAATTTCTTCGGGTGTTTCATTAATAGAACCGATAAGGCTTTCAACAAGATGGCGTACTATAGGCTTGCCTGCAACGGGTATCAAAGGCTTGGGTATGGTGAGCGTATGTGGCCTCATGCGCTTGCCAATACCGGCCATGGGAATAATTATTTTCATAAAAGACCGTTTTTAATAAACGAGTTACTTTTTCATGCATCGCAAAAGTACTAAATAAAACGCTATGAATCTATTTGATTTCGGCGGCTTTTTCTTTTAAACAATATCATGTTGGTAGTTTTTTTATACAACACATATCTCCCTAAGAATTTTATATATTTTTACCCCGACAAATTTATGTTTCCGACATGTCAGTAGCTAAAAGGGCGGCATTGATTGCAATTATTTTTTTGACAGCCACATGCCTGTTGTTTTTTTCTTTTGCCCAAAACCAGTCAGCTAAAGATAAATTGCTGGATAAAAAGAAAAAAATAGAAAGCGAAATAGAGTATTATAAAAGTTTGCTTAATGAAACAAAAAAATCAAAGGAACTTTCCGTCAACCAAATAGTATTACTAAAAAATCAGATTGAAAAACGAGAATTGCTTATTGAAGATATTAACGGAGAAATAGCCTTGCTTAATGTTGAGATAGATGCCAATTATAAAGAAATCAAGCGCTCTAACGAACAGTTGAATTCTATGAGAACAGAATATGCCGGAATGATTTACCATGCCTATAAAAACAGAAATACTTATAACAGGATGATGTATATTTTTGCCTCGGAAGATTTTAATCAGGCATACCGCCGTCTGAAATATTACCAGCAATATAACGAGTATCTTCAGAGGCAGGTGGCGCTTATAAACAGTACCAAAAAAATTATTATTCAAAAAAATACAGAGCTTGAAAAACAAAAAAATTCAAAAAAAGAACTTTTAAGTGCTAGCGAGCTCGAAAAACAGAAACTCGACAAAGAGAGAGCTCAAAAAGATACTGACCTGAAAAAGTTAAAGAAAAAAGAGTCAGATTTGCGTAAAAAACTCAAACAAAAAGAAAAAGAAGCTGCCACTTTAAAGAAAAAAATTGAAGCAGCCATTGCGGAGGAAATAAAAAAATCTGCATCAAAATCCAATAAAACCGTAAACGAAAACACCACAGTAAAAAATGTCCTTACACCTGAGGAAAAACTTGTGTCGGATAATTTTTCGAGCAATAAAGGCAAGTTACCCTGGCCTGTAGAACGCGGTGCAGTAACCGGTAGTTTTGGAGAACATCCACATCCTGTGCTAGACGGTATCCTGGTAAAAAACAATGGCGTTGATATTTCCACGGCATCAGGAACTCAGGCGCGGGTAGTGTTTAACGGAACGGTTTCGAGTATAGTAACCATTACAAATACCAATATAGCTGTGATTGTGAGGCATGGAGAATTTTTTACGGTATATGCCAATCTGGCTTCTGTGAGCGTAAGCAAGGGGTCAAAAGTTTCTACCAAGCAGGGAATTGGGACAATATATACCAGTGTTGAAGAGAGAAAAACAGAGCTTCATTTTGAAATATGGCAGGGGAGGCTTATATGCAATCCTGCCGAATGGCTGACATCAAAGTAAAGCGAAACGGCCTTAAAATATTATTTTTAAAGAGAAACTAATAACCGTACGCCCATTCGTATTTGTAAACGGGTTCGTCAAGAATACAATCGTATTTTATTGCTTCAATAATATTTCCTTTGTCGTCGTAATTAAAAACAGCTTTTTTATTACCGATGTTGTTTACAAAGGTGTTTATTTCGGATATATTTCCGGCGTCATTATAAGAATATTTAATTCTGGTTTGCACAGAACCTGAACTGGTGTAAGCAATTTTTTCTGTTTTTCTGCCCTTTTCGTCGTATTTCGTCTCACAGACAGGAAGGGTCGTAGAATCTGATAGCATTAAAGACATACCAATTTCGCGACCTATTTCATCGTATTTAAAAGTGTATTTTATGATTGTTTGATTGTTATCCATCTTATTCTCTGTCAAAACATCAATGTCTTTGAATTTAAATAAGCTGGTATCAATAATACCGGAAACTTCTCCGGAATCAGTTTGCCATGTTTTCATGCCTGCTTCGTCATATTTACATATACTTTTGTAAGCTACTGTCCCGTCACCATTATACCTGATTTTTTCTACTTCATTACCTTTATCGTCATATCTGTATATGTATTTACTTTTAATAGATCCGCTGCCCTCATAATTGATTTCTTTGGTTTTTTTCCCAAGACTGCCGTATTGGTTTGTTTTTACGTCAATAATGGTAGTTCCACCTTTCAGCCTTACCCTTTCCACCGGGTTTCCCTTGTCATCGTATTTATATTTTATCTTCTTTTCAATGGTGCTATCTGTATTAAACAAAATGCGCTCAGTAATATTTCCCTTGTCGTCATACTTGTTTGATTGTATCTTCAGTTTCGTTATCGTGTTGGCCATGCCGAACTTATATTCATAACCACAAATAATACTGCTTTTATAAGCGCCTTTAATACGGCTGTCGTCTTGTGAAAAAGCAAAATACACATTCCACAAAAACCCAAATAATACAAAACCAAGAAATGCTTTTTTCATAAAATTATTAATTTACTTATTTGTTGTCAATTAATATATGTTTCAATAAATAATTTGTCATTTATCCGCCTTATCATGTTCAACCCATATCAAGTCGGAAGTTTTGTATCCAACACTTTCTGCAATGTTCAGGTAGTTTTGTTTTATATCGTCGGGCATGTTGGTTTCGCGTGATAGTATCCAGAGGTACTTTAAGCTTTTGCCGGCCACAAGGGCATATTTGTAGTCATCATCAAGCGCTATCACATTATACCCGGTATAAAATGGACCGAAGAACGATACTTTGAGCATGGCCACATCTTTTTCTCCGGCAAATTTTGCTTTGCCAATGGCATGCTTCCATTTTTTGGTTTTGGTATTAAAACCCTTGTTATCCACCTTGATTTTTCCGTCATCTCTGAGCGAATACTCTGCCGTGGTATTGTTGAGATCGCGCTCGTATTTGAAGTCCAGGCGGGCTATTTCATACCATTTGCCTAGATATTTTTCCACATAAAAAGGTTTAACGGCAACGGCGCCCTCTGGAATGGTTGAACATGAGTTCAAACAAATTGCACTAGTTATACTTAACAATAAACCCATAATTAT
This sequence comes from Bacteroidales bacterium, assembly GCA_023228145.1. Lineage (NCBI taxonomy): Bacteria > Pseudomonadati > Bacteroidota > Bacteroidia > Bacteroidales > Bacteroidales bacterium. Next base: position 117,339 of record JALOBU010000008.1, read on the forward strand.
ATATTTGATTTTCATGTGATTTTTTTACAAAAATAATTCAATATGAGCGGGAACGAAAATTTACTCACAAAAAATTTTGGCGATTATTATATTATTTTCACAAAAGTTGAAACAGGGAAAAAATAAAAAACAACCCTAAATGGATTGTTTTTATGTAGCCCCACCGGGAATCGAACCTGGATTTAAAGTTTAGGAAACTTCCGTTCTATCCGTTGAACTATGGGGCCAATGCAGCAAAAGTACAAAAAACATAAATCTTACCGAAACTATTTTAGTTTCTTTTTCAGTCACCTCAACACTCAGCTCGGCCTATTTCACGACACATCCGTTATGAAAAACTTCAGTGGGCGAAACAAAACATAATTTTCCCTCACTGTTTTCCGCCATCAGTATCATGCCCTGCGAAGGAATGCCCTTGATTTCTTTTGGGGCAAGATTGGCAAGCAAAACCACTTTTTTTCCTATAATTTGTTCGGGCTGATAAAACTCTGCAATACCCGAAACCACAGTTCTGACGTCAATGCCTGTGTCGAGCTTCAGTTTTAGAAGTTTTTTTGTTTTGGGAACAACCTCAGCTTCAAGTATGGTTGCAGTTCTTAAATCCATGCGCGAAAAATCGTCATATTGTATAATGTCTTTTGCAGCTTGCAAGGCGATGTTATTTGCCTGGTTTTCTTTTTTGGTATCCATCAGTTTTTTTAATTGAAATTCTATGGCATCATCTTCAATTTTTTCGAACAACAGTTCCGGCTGGTTAATTTTATGCCCCGGTTTTAATAATTCCTTTTTACCGGCATCATTCCACAGATGTTTTTGGAAAATAAGCAGTTCGCAAAGTTTTTTTGCAGTGAATGGTAAAAACGGCTCCATTACTATGCTGAGATTAGCACATATCTGAAGTGCAATATTCATAATCGTTTTTACGCGTTCGGTATCAGTGGCGATGAGTTTCCATGGTTCAGTGTCAGCGAGGTATTTATTTCCAAGGCGCGCCAGGTTCATTGTTTCGGCAAGAGCTTCACGAAAACGAAATGCATCAAGACTTTCAGCAATAGTAACCGGAAATTTTGACAACTCAGCCAGCACTTGATTATCATAATCAGTTAAAATTGAACAAGCAGGAACTTCTCCGTTGTAATATTTGTGAGTAAGTACCAAAGCCCGGTTCACAAAATTTCCCAGTATGGCGACCAACTCGTTATTGTTTCTTGCCTGAAAATCTTTCCATGTAAAATCATTGTCTTTAGTTTCCGGGGCTGTTGCAGTCAGGGTATATCTTAAAACATCCTGTTTCCCCGGAAACTCCTGTAGATATTCGTGCAACCAGACAGCCCAATTACGGGAAGTAGAAATTTTATCTCCTTCCAGGTTTAAAAATTCGTTAGCAGGCACATTGTCAGGAAGAATATAACTGCCCTCTGCATGCAGTATGGACGGGAATACAATACAATGAAAAACAATATTGTCTTTTCCAATAAAATGCAACAGACGCGTTTCTTTGTCTTTCCAGTAAGTCTCCCAGTTTTTTCCATTTGTCGCAGCCCATTCTTTAGTTGCGGAAATATATCCGATAGGCGCATCAAACCATACATACAACACTTTCCCTTCGGCGCCGTCAACAGGCACTTTCACACCCCAGTCAAGGTCGCGGGTAACAGCACGCGGTTGCAGGCCCTGGTCAAGCCAGGATTTGCATTGTCCATAAACATTTGTTTTCCACTCTTTATGTTCTTCAAGTACCCACTGCCGGAGCCAGGGTTCGTACTTGTCGAGCGGCAAAAACCAGTGTTTGGTTTCTTTCAGTACAGGAAGATTTCCGCTTAAAACTGATTTTGGATTTATAAGGTCGGTGGCATTCAGAGACGTACCGCATTGTTCGCACTGATCACCGTATGCCTTTTCATTGTTGCAGTGAGGACAGGTCCCGGTAATATATCTGTCGGCAAGAAACTGTTTGGCTTCTTCGTCATAATATTGTTCGGTGGTTTTTTCAATGAACTCGCCTTTATCGTAAAGTGTTTTAAAAATTTCCGAAGAAGTTTCGTGATGTGTTTTATTGGAAGTTCGGGAATAAATATCAAAAGAAATTCCAAATTCTTCAAAAGATGTTTTAATAATATTATGATATTTATCGACAATATCTTTAGGTGTGCATTTTTCGTTACGGGCTTTTATGGTAATGGGAACCCCATGCTCGTCGGAACCTCCGATAAAAATTACTTCTTCGCCTTTTGAGCGCAGATAACGTGCATAAATATCTGCGGGGACATAAACACCTGCAAGATGCCCGATATGTACAGGCCCATTGGCATAGGGCAGGGCAGAGGTTATGGTGGTTCGTTTATATTTTTTTTGTGGATGCTCCATGAAAAAAGTTTTTTGTAAAACAAGATGCTAATAAATGCAAAATTAATTATTCCTGTTTATATTTATTTGTAATAATTCTTGTCATTTATTTTTATGCGGGTAAAAAATTTTATTTAGATTTGACATTACAATAATTTTGGAAAGTTAATTATTAAAGAAATACCAGAACTCTGTGTTCTTCATTAAAATCTCCGTGAACTCTGTGGTTTATTACATTATTCACTAACCACAGAGAAACAGAGTAAAAACAGAGCAACACAGTGTTTGGGACATAATCACATTTATGTATCATTGACTTGTAATTTTTACCAATGACCTTAACGCTTAAGACTCCTCAACCATTATGTGTCGGTGATAAAATCGGCATCGCCGCTCCGGCCCGCAAGATAAGCCCCGAAGAGCTTCAATTTGCATTGGATATTTTTAAAAGCTGGGGACTGGAACCGGTTTTTGCTTCTAACCTTTTTTTAAGCGACCATCAATATGCTGGCACCGATGAAGAGCGGATTACGGGTTTTCAGGAACTGCTTGATAATCCTGATATAAAAGCAATAATATGCGCACGGGGTGGTTATGGCACATTACGAATTATCGACAACTTTGATTTTTCTTTCTTTGCCGCCAAACCAAAATGGATTGCTGGCTATAGTGATGTTACTATATTGCATTCGCATATCAACAACTTGTATGCAACAGAGACACTTCACTGTTCCATGCCGCTTAGTTTTCTGGCCAACACATCTGAAGCGCTTGAAAGTTTAAGAAAAGCTTTGTTTGGAGAGCCAATTACATATTCTGTTTCTGGCCACGAATTCGACAAGACAGGAGAAACATCAGGAATATTGACCGGTGGAAATTTATCTATTTTGTATGCCTTGAGCGACTCCGTATCTGATATTGATACAAAAGGAAAAATATTGTTTATTGAAGATCTTGAAGAATACCTGTATCATATTGACCGCATGATGATGCAACTGAAGCGTTCGGGGAAACTGCAAAACCTAGCAGGGCTTATTGTTGGCGGCATGAGCAATATGAATGACAATACGGTTCCTTTCGGAAAAAGCGCTTATGAAATCATTGCAGAACATGTTACTCCCTACAGCTATCCTGTATGCTTCGGTTTCCCTGCAGGGCATATAGAAGACAATCGGGCTCTTATATTTGGCAGGGAAGTTAAGTTGGTAGTTTCTGATACCGGCTCTGAGTTGTGCTTTGAATAAGCTTGTCGTAACGCAGATGCTTTTCTGCGCTTCCATAATAAAAAAAATACTATTTTTGAAAATCATTACTAACAAAAAAATATCTATGAAAAAACTATTTCTAACAACAGCAGTTATGTTCTTTTTTATTTTTCAGAACAGCAACGCATGTACAAATTTTATCATTACTAAAGGTGCTTCCACCGATGGCTCGGTGATGATTTCTTATACGGCCGACTCCCACCAGCTTTATGGTGAACTTTATTACAAGCCCGCCCAGGATTATCCCGAAGGAACCACGATGGATGTTTATGAATGGGACACCGGGGAATTCCGCGGGAAAATCAAACAAGCCCTTCACACCTATTCGGTTATTGGGAACATTAACGAATACCAGCTTGCTATTGGCGAAACCACTTATGGCGGCAGGGAAGAGCTTTTTGATTCAACAGGAATCATGGATTATGGAAGTTTGATTTATATTTCATTACAGCGTTGTAAAACAGCGCGGGAAGCCATTAAGCTTATAGGGGAGCTGGTTGCAGAATATGGATATTACAGCTCCGGAGAATCCTTTTCCATTTGCGACGCAAACGAAGCATGGATATTTGAAATTATCAGCAAAGGGGCCGGAAACAAAGGAGCCGTATGGGTGGCCCGCCGTATTCCCGATGGTTATATCAGCGGACATGCCAACCAGGCCCGTATCACAACGTTTCCTCTGGCAGATGGAAAAACCTCTATTACCGACCTGCAGTATAAAAAAATAAATTTACCCGCTATTGAGTGCATATATGCTCATGATATCATTGAGTTTGCAAAGACAAAAGGTTATTTCAGCGGCAAAGATGCTGATTTCAGTTTTGCCGATGCTTATGCTCCGATTAATTTTGAAGGCGCCCGTTTCTGCGAAGCGCGTGTTTGGGCCGGTTTCAACCGTGTTAATAAGGATATGGGTCAATACCTGGATTATGCGATGGGTAAAAATCTGAAGAACCGTTTTCCTTTATGGATAAAGCCCGACAGGAAGCTGAGTGTTTATGATGTCATGGAAATAATGCGCGACCATTTTGAAGGCACTCCGATGGATATGAACAACGATTTGGGTGCCGGACCTTTTAAGTGCCCCTACCGCTGGAGGCCCATGACCTGGAAAATTGACGGCGTAGATTACATCCACGAAAGAGCAACCTCTACCCAGCAAACCGGATTTTCTTTCGTAACACAAAGCCGTAGCTGGCTGCCGGCACCCGTTGGCGGCATCATTTGGTTTGGTGTGGACGATTCATACAGCACAGTCTATGCCCCTATGTATTGCGGCATCAACAGGGTCCCCGATTCTTATGCTGTAGGTTTGGGCGATATGGTAACCTTTAATGAAAACGCTGCCTTCTGGGTTTTTAACCAGGTTTCCAATTTTGCTTATACCCGTTATTGTGACATAATTCCTGAAATACGAACCCTGCAAAAAGAAATTGAAACAAGATATATCACAGAGGAAGTACCCGAAATTGACAAAAAAGCCTCAGCCCTTTATCAGGAATCGCCCGCCAAAGCTGTTGATTTTCTGACACAATACTCAGTTAAAACAGGAAATGAGCTTGTTGTCCGATGGAAAAAATTATACGCAGACCTTTTCGTAAAATATATGGACGGCAATATTAAGTATCCGGGCAAAAACAAAGAATCATCAAAAATAAAACAACCGCCATACAGAGATGAATGGTACCGCATGATTATTAAGGAAACTGGCGACAGATACCGTAATTTAGGCCCGGGCGGACATTAATATTTTTTATATTTGACAGCCGCTGAAAGGCGGCTGTTTTTTAAATCATTTTCCATGCCCTTACTCGAACTGCAAAATCTCTGTGTTGATTTTAAAAGCGACAGCGGCACAGTTCATGCAGTGCGCAACATATCCTTCTCTCTTGAAAAAGGAAAAACCATTGGTATTGTCGGCGAATCCGGCTCGGGGAAATCGGTAACTTCGCTGGCATTGATGGGTCTGCTTCCGCCGGGCATCTCAAACATCAGGAAGGGAAAAGCATTTTTCAAGGACAAAAACGAAAATACTTACGACCTCCTTGCTTTACCGGAGAAAAAAAAGATGAAATTCAGGGGCGCCGAACTGGCCATGATTTTTCAGGAACCCATGACTTCGCTGAACCCGGTGTATAAATGCGGCAGGCAAGTTACCGAAGCCATACGCTTGCACCAAAACATCTCTAAAAAAGCTGCCAGGCAGGCAACGCTTGAATGGTTTAAAGAAGTGATGCTTCCTGCTCCGGAAAAGGCTTACCGTTCTTATCCTCACGAACTTTCAGGAGGGCAGAAGCAACGTGTGATGATTGCCATTGCCATGAGCTGCCGTCCATCGCTGCTCATCGCAGACGAGCCAACAACTGCCCTTGATGTTACCGTGCAGAAAAACATCCTTGAACTGATGAAAAACCTGCAGCAGAAATACAAAATGAGCATAATTTTTATTTCCCACGACCTTGGTGTCGTTGCCGAAATAGCAGACTATGTGCTGGTGATGTATAAAGGGGAAGTGGTGGAACAGGGCCTGGTAAGCGATATTTTTAAAAACCCGCAACATCCTTACACCAAGGGCTTGCTTGCCTGCAGGCCCAAATTGGAAAAGCGCTATAAAACGCTCCCCACTGTTGACAAATTTATAAATAATAATACAGACGGTATTTTTGAAGAGCTTACACAGACAGAACGCCGGCAATCGCATGAAAGCATTTACAAAAACAAGCCCATGCTGGAAGCTGTCCATATAAAAACCTATTTTAAGCAAAAACGGGGATTGTTTCAAAAATCAGCAGCATTTAAGGCCGTTGACGATGTCAGTTTAAAGGTATATCCCGGCGAAACCCTCGGCATTGTGGGCGAATCGGGATGCGGAAAAACCACACTTGGCCGTACGATTCTAAGGTTGATAGAACCCGGCGGAGGAAAAATCTTTTTTCTGGGGAACGAAATTACTTCCTATTCAAAAAGCAAACTCAGAAAAATCCGTAAAGATTTTCAGATTATTTTTCAGGACCCTTACTCTTCTTTAAACCCGCGCTTAACAGTCGGCAAAGCCATTACCGAAGGAATGCGTGTTCACGGAATGGGAAAAAATAAGGATGAAAGAAAAAACATAACGCTTGAAATATTGAAAAAAGTGAACCTTGACGAAAGCATTTTTGAGCGTTACCCTCACGAGCTTTCAGGCGGGCAGCGCCAGCGTATCTGCATAGCACGCGCACTGGCGTTAAAGCCCGGATTTATCATTTGCGACGAGTCCGTTTCAGCGCTGGATGTTTCTGTTCAGGCACAGGTGCTGAACCTGCTCAACGACTTAAAAAAAGAATACGGATTTTCTCTGATTTTTATTTCTCACGACTTGTCCGTGGTAAAATATATGTCCGACCGCATGTTTGTGATGAAAGAAGGGAAATTTGTTGAATCCGGCGACCCGGACGAAATTTACATGAAGCCCCAAACCGAATATACCCAAAGACTCATTGCATCTATTCCTCAAGGGTTATAATTTGAGAAGAGCTAAATCCTTTGATGGTTGGAAGGCAATTTAATAAACCCGCCGATGGTTGAGTATTCTAAGTTAAAAACAAATTTTTTTTAAAGTTTTTTTTTAACAAATTTAAACCCCAATTACACAGCCATTCTGACAAAAGGTTCATCACGTTTAACAACAGCAAAAACTCTATAAACCAG